>NZ_JBFJMY010000662.1:0-1749 GCF_041633695.1 Hydrogenophaga sp. | reverse complement strand
GGACCCGCCGAACATTACGACATGGGTGAGGCCATCGCGCGCACCATTTACGCGCCGATTCTTCGCTCCTACCCCATGACGGTGGAGCACATGGCGCTGCTGGAGCCCGGCTTGTCCGAGACGGTGTGCGCCACCTTGCTGGCGGTGATGCGCGACGGTATGGACGAAGTGGTGCGTCGCGGTGTGCCCAAGGAGGCCGCGCGCGACTTCCTGCTGGGCCACATGAACATCTTGGCTGCGGTGATCTTCGAGGAGATCCCGGGCGCCTTCTCCGATGCCTGCAACAAGGCCATTGAGTTCGGAAAACCCCGATTGATGCGAGACGACTGGCGGGACATTTTCCAGCCTGCCGAAATCGCCGACAGCATTAAGCGTATTACCTGAACGAAGACGCTTATCCGCGGCGGACACCGTCCGCCATCTTTCCCAGCAAGCTAAAAAAGATGAGGCAAACATGAACCCTTCCCGCAAACTGCTGGCCGCCATTCCGGCAGCCTTGGTCCTGAGTTTTGGCATCGCGGCATCGGCCAGCGCCAAAGACCTGATCGCGATCATCACACCGTCGCACGACAACCCCTTCTTCAAGGCGGAAGCCGTCGGCGCCGAAGCCCGCGCCAAGGCGCTCGGCTACGACACCCTGGTGCTGGTGCACGATGACGATGCCAACAAGCAGAACCAGCTGTTCGACACGGCCATTGCCCGCAAGGCCAAGGCCATCATCCTGGACAACGCGGGTTCAGAGGCTTCTGTGTCGGCCGTGAAAAAGGCCAAGGACGCGGGTATTCCGTCGTTTCTGATCGACCGTGAAATCAACACCACGGGCATTGCCGTGAGCCAGATCGTGTCGAACAACTACCAGGGCGCGCAGCTGGGCGCTGAAGAGTTTGTGAAGCTCATGAAAGAAAAGGGCAAGTACGTTGAACTGGTGGGGCGCGAAGCCGACATCAACGCCGGTGTGCGCTCCAAGGGCTACCACGATGTGATCGACAAGTACAAAGGCCTGCAAATGGTGGCCCGCCAATCGGCCAACTGGAGCCAGCCCGAAGCCTTCAAGATCATGGAGAGCATTCTCCAGGCCAACCCTGAAATCAAGGGCGTGATCTCGGGCAACGACACCATGGCCATGGGCGCATGGGCGGCTCTGGTTGCCGCCAAGCGTACCGATGTGATCGTGGTCGGTTTCGACGGCAGCAACGACGTGCGCGATTCGATCAAGAAGGGCGGCATCAAGGCCACGGTGTTGCAGCCAGCCTACCGCCAGGCCGAAGTGGCCGTGGAGCAGGCCGACAAGTTCATCAAGACGGGATCGACCGGCCTGCCGGAGAAGCAGTTGATGGATTGCGTGCTGATCAACAGCAAGAACGCCGGCAAGCTGGAAACCTTCACGCTCGCCAAGTAAACAGGCGCATGCCACCGAGCAGCAGGACTGTTCGGTGGCATCGTTTTCATTCCCGGACGGGCAAGACCTTTTCACTGGCCACACGAGCCGAGTGTCCATGCACACCAAAAATCTGATCCGAATGATTCCCGTCGTCCTGATGCTGGGCGCCACGGGGCTGGCGCTGACCGGCTGCAAGATCGAGCGCAAATCGCAAGCCGAGCAGAGAGCCAATTCCTCTGTGGCGGGTAGTTTCGAAAACAAGTCGTTTGACCCCAAGGCCGAAGTTCAGGCCATGTGGGACAGCAAGGTGTTGCCCGCGATCAACACGATGGCGGTGGACTACCCCGCCCTCGAGGCCCACGCCGAGG
>NZ_JBFJMY010000661.1:0-1758 GCF_041633695.1 Hydrogenophaga sp. | reverse complement strand
GACTGCTTCGCGCAGAACGAAGTCATCACATACGAGGCCTTGGGTTTTTGCCCCGAAGGCGGCGCCGAGAAATTCATTGTGGATGGCGACAACACCTACGGCGGCCAGGTGGTCACCAATCCCTCGGGCGGTCTGTTGTCCAAGGGCCACCCACTGGGCGCGACCGGACTAGCGCAATGCACCGAGCTCGTGCAGCAATTGCGTGGCAACGCCGGGGCACGCCAGGTGCCGAACGCGCGGCTGGCGCTGCAACACAACCTGGGTTTGGGCGGCGCATGCGTCGTGACCCTTTACGAACGCAACCACTGACCTCAACTTTCACATCAAAATCATGTACAGCGAGATCCACAACCCCCGCCGCTGGCTGCTGACCGCCGCGCTCAAGGAACTGGCGACCCATTCACCAGACGCCAACTGGCTGACCGACAGCGAAGGTGGCCGCCTGAGCTTCGGTCAGGCGCACACGCACAGCCAACGCGCGGCCGGGTTCTTCGAACGCCTCGGCACGCGGCGCAATGACCGCGTCGGCGTGTTCATGTTCAATGGCTGCGATTTCGCCACTGCCTGGATGGGGCTGGGCAATCTGGGTGCGACGGCGGTGTTCCTGAACACCGAACTGCGCATCAGCTTCTTGCGCCACCAGCTCGTTGATTCCGCGCTCAGCTGCGTCGTGGTCGACGCCGAGTTGCTTGGCGCTCTCATCGATATCGCCGATGAAGTGCCCGAGCTGCGCACTGTTGTTGTTGTCGGGGCTCCATCGAATGCCCAGGTGCCGACGCGCTGGCGGGTGCTGGCCTGGCCGGACTGGTCGCAGCAACCCGGCTGGGATGGCCCTGGCCCGGCGCCGGAAGACATTGCCTGCATCATGTACACCTCTGGCACCAGCGGACCCAGCAAGGGCGTTTTGATGCCGCATGCGCACTGCGCGCTGTACGGGGTGGGGGCCATCAAATGTGTGGAGCTTACCCAGCAGGATTGTTACTACATCAGCCTGCCGCTGTTCCACGCCAACGGACTCTTCATGCAACTGGGTGCGACCTTGCTGGCTGGCATTCCGGCCTTCGTGCGCCGCCGCTTCAGCGCCAGCAGCTGGCTCACCGACATTCGGGACCACGGCGCGACCGTGACCAACCTGCTGGGCGCCACCGCCGGTTTCATTCTCAACCAACCCACCACGCCGCAAGACCGCCAGCACACGCTGCGCGCGGTGCTGACCGCCCCCAACCTTGCCCAGCACGAGGCGGCCTTTCGCGAGCGATTTGGCGTGAAAGACATCGTGTCCGGCTTCGGCATGACCGAGGTGAACATTCCCATCTGGGGCCGCTTGGGCCGTTCCGTGCCAGGGGCTGCGGGCTGGACGCACGAAGAGCACTTTGAGGTTCGCATCGCCAATTCGGAAACCGACGAGCCGTTGCCCACCGGGGAAATGGGCGAGATCCTCGTGCGCCCAAAGGTGCCGTCCGGTTTCATGGCGGGGTACTTCAACGCACCGGCAAAGACGGTGGAGGCCTGGCGCAATCTCTGGTTCCACACCGGCGACGCGGGAACCATGCAAGCCGATGGACTGATCACCTTTGTGGATCGCATCAAAGACTGCATCCGCCGCCGGGGCGAGAACATCTCGGCCACCGAGGTGGAGGAGGTGGTCGCTGCGTTGCCAGGCATCGAGGAGGTGGCGGCTTACGCTGTGCCATCCGATGTGCCTGGCGGTGAAGACGAGGTGATGCTGGCGGTGGTGACCAAACCCGGTGTGACGCT
>NZ_JBFJMY010000660.1:0-1765 GCF_041633695.1 Hydrogenophaga sp. | reverse complement strand
TGCCATGATCCGCCGCCACTCCCTTTTGCTGAGCCTGTGCGCCCTGCTGCTGGGCGTGGCCGCCAGCGCACGCGCCAACAGCCCGGTGGACGCGACGCAGGTGCTTGCGTGGCGCGAACAGGCCCGCGCACTGGAGCACGGCGAAGGGGTGCCCAAAGACGCGGATGCCGCGATTGCGCTGTATTGCAAGGCCGCCCTGGCCGGCGACACACAGGCCCACTACGACCTGGGCTGGATCTACGCCAATGGCCGTGGCACCGAACGCAACGACGCGTTTGCGGCCTACTTTTTCCAGCAAGCCGCCGACCAGGGCGACGCCATGGCCCAGCGCATGCTGAGCCGCGTGGGCGCGGAAAAAGCACTGCCCCCCTGCGTGCAAAAAGCCCAGGCGGAGGAACGGGAGCGGCTGGCGCGCGAAGAAGCCGCCCGCGCCCAGCAAGAGCTGGAAGCCCAGGCCCGCCACTACGAAACCCTGGCCGAGACCGCACAGCAACGCCAGGTGCTGGCCTTGTTGCAGCGGCTCGCACCCGAATACGGCGTACACCCCGGCCTGGCCTACGCGGTGATCCGGGCCGAGTCCAACTTCAACCCCCAGGCGGTGTCGGAAAAAAACGCCCAAGGCCTGATGCAGCTGATACCGGAAACCGCAGCCCGCTTCCGTGTGCGCAAACCGATGGACCCGGAACAAAACATCCGTGGCGGCCTGTCCTATTTGCGTTGGCTGCTGGCCTATTTCGAAGGCAATGTGCCGCTGGCCCTGGCCGGCTACAACGCCGGTGAAGGTGCGGTGGAGCGCTACCGCGGCGTGCCGCCCTACCCCGAAACGCGGGGCTATATCCGCCGCATCCAAGAGGTATTCAAGCTGCAGCAGCAGCCGTTCGACGCCCGGGTGACACCCCCCTCTTCCATGGGCCTGGCGTCCACCCGCAACTGAGGCCGCGCGGCCACTTCGCGTGGTCTTTTTTCGCGGTGCTTGGTAGTAACCCCATGAGGTAGTCCTACGACTATCACGTTGTGTGCGGCGTTCCTAGAATCGCCAACAACAAGGCAGCGCAGCAAGCGGTGCCAAGGGGTTCAGGAGACAAACGGCTATGAGAAACGCGCACATCGCGGGATGGGGGCATACCCCGTTCGGGCGTCTGGATGGACACGATCTGGAGAGCCTGATACTGCAGGCCTGCGCGCAGGCCGTGACCAGCGCCGCCATCGATCCCGCCGACATCGACGCCGTGTTCGTGGCGCACTTCAACGCCGGCATGGTGCCCGATGGCTTCTGCGCCAGCATGCCGCTGGGCCTGCACCCCGGTCTGCGCTTCAAGCCCTCGGCGCGGGTGGAAAACGCCTGCGCTTCGGGTGCGGCGGCCATCCACGCCGGCATCCAGGCCATCGAGTCGGGTCAGGCCCGCACCGTGCTGGTGGTGGGTGCCGAAAAAATGACCGCCGTGGACAACGCACAGGTGACACAAGCCCTGGCTGGCGCCAGCTACTGGCGCGAAGAAGGCGCCTTGGGTCTGAACTTTCCACGCATTTTTGCGCGCATCGCGCAGCAGTACTTTGATCGCCATGGCGACCATGCGGACACGCTGGCCCGCATCGCGGTCAAGAACCACGCCAACGGCGCGCGCAACCCCCTGGCCCATATGCGCCGCGCGCTCGATTTCGATTTCTGCAGCAAGGTGTCCGAACGCAATCCCTTGATCGCGGCCCCGCTGCGCAAGACCGACTGCAGCACGGTGGCCGACGGTGCCGCCGCCCTGGTGCTGGT
>NZ_JBFJMY010000659.1:0-1765 GCF_041633695.1 Hydrogenophaga sp. | reverse complement strand
GGCACGCGCGCTTTGCTCATCGAGCACGCGCCGGTGCACGCGTCGCACCGCTTCGCGCTCGCCATCCAACCAAAGCCCGTAGCGGTGGGCTGCCGTCAGTTCAAGATCGGCGGGGTAGCCCGCCGCGAGCGCTTGTTCCATCGCGTGCAAGCGCGCATCGGGCATATCGATGTCACCGGGTTCCAGCAACGCCTTGGCCGCCCACACATCGACAGCGATCAAACTGGGGTCGAGGGCAATCGAATGGGCATCTGTCTGCAACGCCTGGCCATGCGGTGTTTCGAGTAGCGGGCGCAGCTGGGTCAGACTCCAGCGCAGCGCAGCCCGTGGGTCGGCGGCCGATTCCCAGAACATCTCGCACAAGGTTTCGCGCCGAATAGGACGCGCCTCGATGGCGAGGTAGGCCAGCAAGGCCCGCGTCTTGCGCGATTTCGGCAGGGCTCGCGGCTCCTCACCGCTCAACAGGGCGGTGTCCCCCATCAAGTGGAGATAGAGCGGTTGGACCTGGTTCACGGGTTCTTTCGGGTTGGGATCGACGCGGATGACCCCATCGAAACGGCTTCGAAGCTGCTGCGCACGCCGCACATCGACGGCAATTTCAACGGCCATTCAAACGCCGATGCAAACGCCTCTGCGCAACTATAGGCCCATTGGTGCATTTGCCTAAGCGCATGGCGCATGCACCAAGGCCTTCAACTTCACCCAGGAGAACCCTCATGTCTCAATGGAAACTCACCGGAACTTACTTCGAAGCCTGCAACTGCGAGGCAGCCTGTCCATGCATATTCACAAGCCCACCCACCGACGGCGACTGCAAAGCGTTAGTGGCTTGGCACATCGACAAAGGCAGCTATGCCGACACCAGCCTCGATGGTTTGAACGTCGCGCTCGCCGTGCACGCGCCGGGCACCATGGTGGCCACCAAATGGCAGGTGGCGGCCTACTTCGACGACAAGGCCAGTGCAGCACAAAGTGAGGCGCTGCACGCGATCTTTGGCGGCAAGGCAGGCGGGCACCCGGCCGTGCTGGCTTCTTTCATCGGCGAGATGCTGGGTGCCAAGAGCGTGCCCATGGTCTACAGCGCGGACGGCCGCAAGAGCAGTCTGTCCATTCCCGGTGTCGCCGAGGCCCAGATCGAGCAGCTCGACGGCCAGGGCGGCGGGGCGATCACCATCGACGGCCACCCGCTGTGTATTGCACCGGGCAATTCCGCCACGGTCGCGCGATCCAGCCGCTTCACGCTTTCTGATTTCGGTCGGGGCTGGAACTTTTCGGGCAAAAGCGGTCTGATGTCCGGCTTCGCCTACCAGTCCGAGTAACCGGGTGATGCACACCGCTTTGCGTTGGAAATGGGTCGCGGCCTCGCGCCATGCACCGGTGTGGATCGGCATGGTGGCGATCGCCGCCCTGTGCTGGTTCTACCTGGTTCGGATGGACCAGAGCATGTCGGCCATGGGCGGCGCGCACGCGGCACAAAAATCCATGGCGATGAACGGCGACGGCCTCGGGCAACTCGGCGCGGCTTTCGCCATGTGGGCGGTCATGATGCTCGCCATGATGCTGCCAACGGTCGTGCCGTCGGCCTTGCTCTTTTCGAATCTCGCTGCGAAACGCAAGGCCAGCAACAGCAACATGGCCACGGCGATGTACGTGGCCGGCTACTCGGCCAGCTGGATCTTGTTTGCGGCTCCCGCAGCAGCGCTTCAGGCGACCTTGACGGCCACCTCCTTGCTCGATCCGATGGCCCAGAGCACGAGTGCGCTGC
>NZ_JBFJMY010000658.1:0-1766 GCF_041633695.1 Hydrogenophaga sp. | reverse complement strand
GCAGCGTGTGATAGACGGTGCCGGGCGATGTATCGGCATGGGCCGGGTACCAGATTTCTGTCGTCAGCGTCCTGCCTGCATGGATGTCGCTCTCGTGGGTGGTGACCCCGATGGGGTGCGGCCCGCGTGCGGCAAGGCTGGGCGCGTCGGGGCGGATGAGGTCGATACGATTGTGCATGGTTGGCCCCTTTGGTGATGCGCGCAGTGTGATGGGTAAACTGTGACGCGCAGCCTTGGGTTAGGCAAGCGTGACGCGGCGCGACGGTGCGCGGATTGAAAAACCCCGGCCGTTTCAAAAAACACCCAGATGAACCGGGTCCGGTCCCTCTTTCCCTTGCGCAAATGCTGGCGTAAGGCTGGCAGATGACAACCAAAATGACATATCCCGGCCACGCCCGCGCAATCGCTGTGATAGGGTTGCCGCTTGTTGGTGGCCATCTGGGTCAGGTCGCTATCGGCGTGACCGACACGGTCATGGTGGGCTGGTACAGCGTCGAGGCGCTGGCCGCTGTGACCCTCGCCAGTACCTATTTCTTTGTTCTGCTGATCTGCATGGCGTGCATATTGATGATGGCCCGGCTTGTCCACTCACCGTACGGACGGATCATCGCGGCCATCCGCGACAGTGAACCCCGCGCGATTTCACTGGGGTACAACGTCAATCGCTACAAACTTGCCGTCTTCGTTTTTTCCGCCGGCGTCACCGGGCTTGCAGGGGCCACCAAAGCCATCGCCGTGCAAATCGCGTCGCTGACCGATGTGGCCTGGCACATGTCTGGGGAGTTTGTCCTGATGACCCTGGTCGGCGGTCTGGGGACAATTGTCGGCCCCGTGTTGGGCGCACTCACACTGATCGGAATGGAAACCTATATGGCGGAACTTCGGGACTGGGTTACCGTGGCTCAAGGCGTGGTGTTCTTTGTCGTCGTTCTCTCGTTCCGCCAAGGCATTGTGGGAACATTCACGAGCGTCAGGGAAAGGCTTTTTCCGGACGCCGTCCAGAAGTAGGCTCAGCGCCCCTCAAGAGCACCTCAATCAAGAACCACCCTGGAGTTCAAAGTGCAGTTTGACACTGTTGTTGTTGGCGCGGGCATCGCAGGCGCGTCCCTGGCTTATCATCTGGCGCCCCATGAACGTGTGGGTGTTCTGGAGCTTGAAGAACAGCCCGGCTACCACTCAACCGGGCGTTCCGCGGCTTTGTTCATGGAAACGTATGGAACGCCCATGATCCGTGCGTTGACCTGTGCCAGCCGTGCGTTTTACATCGACCCGCCCGAGGGCTTCACGGCCCAGGCCATACTCTCGCCACGCGGTGCGATGCACGTGGCCAAAACGGGCCAGGAACAGGAATTGGCCGACGCGCTGGTATTCGCCCAAAAATCCTCTCCATCGGTTCAACTGCTGTCGACAGCTCAGGTCATTCAACGCTGCCCCGCGTTGCGTGCCAAACGGATCTGTGGCGCCATCTACGATTCCGATGCCATGGATATCGACGTTCATGCGCTGCACCAAGGCTATTTGCGTGGGCTGCGAAGAAATGGCGGGCAATTGCTGAACAGCGCCGGGCTGTCGTCCGCCAAGAGAGAGAATGGCCATTGGACGATTGAATTGCTAGATGGGCGCGTGTTGAGCGCCAACCGCCTGGTCAATGCCGCAGGGGCATGGGCCGATGTGGTTGCCGCGCGTTGTGGCGTGAAGCCGCTCGGGCTGCAGCCCAAGCGCCGCAGCGCATTCACCTTTGACCCCCCGGCCGACAGCGACAGTTC
>NZ_JBFJMY010000657.1:0-1769 GCF_041633695.1 Hydrogenophaga sp. | reverse complement strand
GCATCTAAGAGTGGTGACTAAAAATCAGCGCATACAATTACTATCACTGTATTAGTTGTTGTCTCGGCAGTCGTATTTCCGTCGGCCATGAGATGCGAGCGGGGCGCCTTGGTGCTCAATGGATTTGCGGGAGGATTGTCTGCATATGGGATTTTGTCGCTATTGATATCTAAAGTTGCAAAGCGATTATTGGATGGTAAAAAAAATCCAATGACACTTGATGTGTTGGGTGGAGCAAGGTGGAGCATTCGAATTTACTCTTCAGGTTTTATTTTTTGAGCTACGTTTGACATCCCGCGTCTATGTTTAATGAAACGCGTTGGCAACGAGGTTAGGGAGGCCCTGCAAAACCTCCCGCTCTTTGAACTGGCAAGCGGCATGACGTGAGGAGAAGATAGGGGCATGAACCAAATCACGCTGGGGCTGGATCCGCTCCACAAGAAGACGCGGAAGGAAGTGTTTCTTGAAGAGATGAACAAGGTCGTGCCGTGGCAGGCCTTGGTCGCACTCATCCAGCCGCATGCCCGCGGCGCGCACCAGGCTCTGGGTGGGCGCCCACCGTTTGCAGTGGAGACCATGCTTCGCATCCACTGCCTGCAGCTGTGGTGGAACCTCAGCGATCCGGCGATGGAAGAAGAGCTGCACGAGCGCCCCTTGTACCGCCGCTTCGTTGGTCTGGACGGCGCAGCGCGCCTGCCAGATGAGAGCACCATCCTGCGCTTTCGCCACCTGCTGGAGAAACACCAGCTCGCCCCTCAGGTGCTGGCCACCATCAATGCCGGGCTGGCCCATCAAGGGCTGTTGCTCAAGACCGGCACCGTGGTGGACGCCACCATCATTGCCGCGCCCAGCTCGACCAAGAACAGCAGCGGTGAGCGCGATCCCGAAATGCACCAGACCAAGAAGGGCAACCAATGGCACTTCGGCATGAAGGCGCACATTGGCGTGGACGCCGATTCGGGTCTGGTGCACAGCGTGGTGGGCACGGCGGCCAACGTCAACGACGTGACACAAGCCGGCGCGCTGGTGCATGGAGAAGAGAGCGATGTGTTCGCTGACGCGGGCTACCAAGGTGTGGCCAAGCGCGAAGAGACGCAGGGCATCGAGGCGAACTGGCATGTGGCCATGCGTCCGGGCAAGCGCAAGGCACTGGACAAGAGCACTCCCATGGGCGAGATCATGGACAAGCTGGAGCAGACCAAGGCGCGCATCCGGGCGAAGGTGGAGCACCCGTTTCGGGTGATCAAGCAGCAGTTCGGTCATGCCAAGGTGCGATACCGGGGGCTGGCCAAGAACACAGCGCGCCTGACGATGCTGTTTGCGCTGAGCAATCTGTGGATGGCGCGCAGGCAGATCTTGAGGTTGCAGGGGTGAGTGCGTCTGCACCCCGGAGATGCCCTGCGAGTCAGGTCCAAGCGGCCGCAGACAGCCGAAATTCGGCTTTGGAAACGATCCGAATTCGACTTCAACGTCGACATCCGAAATCCATCGCCTCAGCTCACGCTGCGGTGGGGGTTGTGCAGACCTTCCCTAGGAGGACTGTTTTGAAAATTGTCAAATTCAATCACGGTGGCAACGAGCGCTTTGGTTCGCTGATCGACCCACAGACCGTTCGAGCGATGAGCGGGTCCCCCTTTGAGGGGCCGATCGAGCTGACGGACGAGTCCTGGCCCCTCGCCGACCTCGAACTGTTGGCCCCAACGGTGGCCCATCCCAGAATCTTTGGTATCGGGCTCAACTACAAGTCGCACATTCTGGAAACCGGCCGT
>NZ_JBFJMY010000656.1:0-1770 GCF_041633695.1 Hydrogenophaga sp. | reverse complement strand
GTCACCAGCGGCACCACCGCGCCATCTCTGGCGGCCATGCACCGGTTGAGGCCGGTGGCGTAGGCGGCTTGCGCAACCATGCCATCGATGGCATCACAACCCGCCAGGGCCACCGCGCCAGCCTCAAAGGGCGTGTCCAGTATCTGCACGGCGGCTGCGGGAAGACCGGCGCTCACCCATTGCGCCACCGTCTTTTTGGCAGACCCGCGCGCTTCGCTGGGCACGGCCACGACCAGACCGTTGCCGCCGGCCAGCGCCGCAAGCCACTGCTCGATGGTGGGCTCGTCAACGCGGTCGGCGATCGCAGCCACCACGCCGCGTGGATACAGGCGCAATTCGTTGCTCTCGCCGGTGGGGCCCGGCAAGGTCCGATCGGCCAATTGATCGCGTGCGGCTGCGGCGAGCTGGCCTGCACCCAGACGGTCGAGCCAGGCGCAACGCAGAGCCAGCGGCGCCTTCAGCCAGCCGCTCTGGCGCACGGCTGCGGCCACGGCCTGCACGTCCACACCTTTGCCATCGCCATGCAAGGACAGTGCGCCGGTCTCTGCTTGAGCCTCGCGGACAAAACGCTGCAGGTAGTGCGGGCCGCCGGCTTTGGGACCCGTGCCCGACAGGCCTTCGCCGCCGAACGGCTGCACACCCACCACCGCACCGATGACGTTGCGGTTGACGTAGATGTTGCCCACGCGTGCGGCCGCTGCCAGCGCTTGCGCACGGCTGTCAATGCGGGTCTGTATGCCCAGGGTCAGGCCGTAGCCCAGGGCGTTGATGCGCGCCATGAGCTGGCCCGGATCGCCCGTCCAGCGCACCACCTGCAACACCGGGCCAAAGATCTCGGCCTTGACGTCCGCGATGTCTTTCACCTCGAACATCTGCGGTGCAATCAGGTGTGGCTGCTCGGCAGCCAGAGCGGGCTCCACAGGAACCTGCAGCAGGGTTTTGGCCTCGCTCTGCAAGCGGCGGATGTGGCGCTGGATGTTGTCGAAGGCTTCCTGGTCGATCACCGGGCCAAGGTCGGTGCTGAGTTCGCCGGTGCGACCCACGCCCAGTTCTTTGGCCGCACCCTGGATCATGTCGATCACGCCATCGGCCACCGAATCGTGCACACACAACAGGCGCAGCGCCGAGCAGCGCTGACCCGCGCTGCGAAACGCGCTCATCGTGACCGCATCGGCCACCTGCTCGGGCAGCGCCGTGCTGTCGACCAGCATGGCGTTGATGCCCCCGGTCTCGGCGATCAGCTGCGCCACGGGGCCGTCTTTGGCCGCCAGCGCGCGCTGGATGATCTTGGCCACCTGGGTGGAGCCGGTGAACACCACGCCGGCCGCGCCCGGCTGCGCCACCAGGGCCGCACCCACGGTTTCACCCGGGCCGTGCAGCAACTGCAGCGCATCGCGGGGAATGCCGTGCGCGTGCAGCAACTTCACCGCTGCGAGCGCGATCGCTGGCGTTTGTTCGGCGGGCTTGGCCAGCACCGTGTTGCCCGTTGCCAGGGCTGCAGCCACCTGGCCGCAGAAGATGGCCAAAGGGAAGTTCCAGGGACTGATGCAGACCCACGGGCCCAGCGCCGTGAGGCTGGACTTGGGCACCAGAATGCGCTCGGCCTCGTTGGCGTAATAGCGCAGAAAGTCCACCGCTTCGCGCACTTCCGAAACCGCATCGGCCCAGGTCTTGAAAGCCTCCTTCACGAGCAGGCCGCACAGGGTGGGCAGCTGCGCCTCCATCGCGTCGGCCGTCTTGCGCAGCGCCTGGGCGCGCATGGCCACCGGC
>NZ_JBFJMY010000655.1:0-1773 GCF_041633695.1 Hydrogenophaga sp. | reverse complement strand
CTTGGTCACCTGTGCGGTGGCACGCACATTGGGGATGGTCTTGGCGTAGATCTGGGACAGTGCCACACCCATGGGGTAATACACGCCGCTTTGGCCGCCGGTCAGGACGTTGACGAATTGCTGTTGCTGAGCCACGGCAGCACCGCTTGCAAGGGCCGCACCCAGTGTCAGGCCGAGGCCAATCTTGTGAATCATGCGCATGGGTAAGCTCTCCTAGGGTTGAAAGGTCAAAAGGGCAGAATACAGGAAGTTTGCCTGCGGGGCATGCTCAAAGTGCCCCGCTTCGGCCAAGGGTTTACCCCAGAAATGCCTTCCAGATCGGCCCTTTGCATGCCCCAGTCTCCCATTCCACCGCGCCCCACGCCGCCACCCGGCACGGTTGAAATCGACAGCTTTGTTGACGCGCTCTGGCTCGAAGAGGGTTTGTCGCGCAACACGCTCGAAGCCTACCGGCGCGATCTGGTCTTGCTGGCGCAATGGCTGCAGGTGCAAGGCCGCACGCTGAACGCGGCGAGCGAGGCGGACTTGAACGGCTACTTCGCGGCACGCCACGCCTTGACCAAGGCCACCACCGCCAACCGCCGCCTCACGGTGTTCAAGCGCTACTTTCGCTGGGCCTTGCGCGAACACTTCATCAGCGCCGACCCCACGCTGCGCATCCAGCCCGCGCGCCAGCCGCTGCGCGTGCCCAAGACCTTGAGCGAAGCGCAGGTGGAGGCCTTGCTGAACGCTCCCGACACCAGCACCCCGCTGGGCCTGCGCGACCGGGCCATGCTTGAAGTGCTGTACGCCAGCGGTTTGCGTGTGAGCGAACTGATCACGCTCAAAACCTTCAATGTGCGTTTGAACGAAGGCGTGCTGCGCGTGCTCGGCAAGGGCAACAAAGAGCGGCTGGTGCCGTTTGGCCAGGTGGCCGCGCAATGGATGCAGGCCTTTCTGACACAGGCCCGCGCCGAGATTCTGGCCGGTCACCAGAGCGAAGACTTGTTCGTCACCGCGCGCGGCACCAAGCCCGGGCAGGGCATGAGCCGGGTCATGTTCTGGGTCATTGTCAAGAAGTACGCGCTGCAGGCGGGCATCACCGCGCCGCTCTCGCCGCACACCTTGCGCCACGCGTTCGCCACCCATTTGCTCAACCACGGCGCCGATTTGCGCGCGGTGCAAATGCTGCTCGGCCACGCCGACATTTCCACTACCACGATTTACACCCACGTGGCCCGCGAACGGCTCAAGAGCATCGTGGCGCAACACCACCCACGCGGGTGAGGTCCGTCAAAGCCCAAGGTCGCGCAAGCGCTGGTGCGCCGCGTCGTCCGGCTGGATCGGCTGTTGCTGTTTGGCCAGCAGGTAGTGGCTGGTGAACACATCCAGGTAGGTGGCCAGCACCTCGGCCACCTGAGGTTCCTGGGCCAGATCAAAACACAGGGCCGCGACTTCCGAAGTACAGAAATGGTCGTCGCGCGTGGAGCGGCGCAGCCGGTAGCTGGATATCTGGTCCGGGTGCAAGCTGAGCACCGGCAAACGGTCCAGGTAAGGGCTTTTGCGGAACATCTTGCGGGCCTCGGCCCAGGTGCCGTCGAGCAGCACAAACAGCGGGCGCTTGCCCGCAAGCGGCGGCACGGTGTTCACCACGCGCTCAGGCGGCGCGAACTCGCCCGGAAACACCAGAAAGGGCTGCCATTGCGGGTCGGCCAGCAGCGCGAGCAAGGCCGGGTCCACCGCCGTGCGCGACCATTCGAAGGCCACCGTATCGGCCACCACATCGGCAATCAG
>NZ_JBFJMY010000654.1:0-1783 GCF_041633695.1 Hydrogenophaga sp. | reverse complement strand
GCATCACGCTGTAGCGCACGGCGCCCAGCACGGGGGTGCGTCGTGCGTGGGTTCCCTCCACGCGGTACGCGCCAGCCAGGGCCGAGGCGCGCAGGCGGCCGTCGGCGTTGTTCCAGCTCGCATCGACTTGCCCACCCAGGAGGTCGCGGTTCAGGTACCCGGCGCTGGCCTGCACCGCCATGCGGTGCGGCAAAGGTTTCCAGTAGCTCAGCATGGCCTGGTCAAAGCCGGCTTCAGGGTGGCGGTCGTTGCTGAATATCTGACCATCGTCAAACCGGTTTGAATGGGTCACCGGAACCGTGAACGTGCCATGCCAGAACAGACCGGGCGCCAAGGCTACCTCGGCACCGGCTTCTGCCGCCAAAGAGTAGTCAAACAATCCAAATTCGGTGCCCACGCGGCTTCGCAGATTTGGCGAGAAGGCAATTTGGGGCATCCAGGGTTGGTCGTCGCCCGCCTGCGCCACCTCGCTGGCCGGGGTCTGCAGGCGCTCCGCCAGCGCCGACGGCAGCTCAAGATCGGCGCTGAGAAACACCCCAGAACTCTGCAGGTCGCCACCGCCAACCAAGCCATTCTGGCAAGCCTGCACACCGTCTTTGAGCCAGCCGCGCAAGCAGGGGGCGCTGGTGTAGGCATGAAGCACGGGCTGGCGCTGGTAGGTGAGCGTCAGCAGGATGTCGTCGGTACCGGTGCTGCCTTGCTGGTTTTTGAGCCAGGTGGCCAGCACGGCGCCCACGGCGTCGAGCTGGTTCTGGCGCCAGCGGCGCGATTCGGCTTGCACCTGCCAGAGCGCTGCTTGCTGCGCAGAGCCAGGCCGGCGGCTGACCTGAACATGGGCGAAGCCTGCGCGCTCAATAGCCAAGGCCAGGCCCCCTGCCGTCAGCGCATCGGTAGGGGTTGCCGGCAAGGCGACCAACGCGGCATTCGCTTCAGCAGCCACCATTTGCTGGCGTTCTGCGCTGCCACCGAGCGCCACCTGAAGCGCCGCGGTCATTTGCCAGGCCTGTTGCCCGCTGGTCGAGTTGCTGAGTTTGCGGCTGGCGGCCAGTTGCAGACTGGTGTCGCGGCTCAGTCGCTGCCGGAACTGCAGACCACCGCGCCACTCTTTGCTGTCGTTCTCAACCAGTGCGGTGAGCTGGTCGGTTATACGCCAGGCCGCATTGCCAAACGCTCCGTCCATGAGTGCGGAGCGCGATTTTGCGCGGCTGTAGCCCAGCGAAAAATCCACCGGGCCCAGCGATGTGGTGGCCACCCCGTAGATCTGCCGGTAGTTGGTGGCGGCACCGCCGAAGTCGGTACCGCCAACCGCAATGCGGGTGTTCAGCGGCAGACGCAGGGGAAGCTGGTATTTGCCCGAAATCGACAGGTCGCGCTGAACCGCCGGGCAATTGGCCCGGTCGTACATGTTGCATGAGAGGTCGCCTTCGTACGACAATCGCATCGACCCTTCCAGCCCGGGCAGCAGACCGATCCCGGCACCCAGGCTGCCAAACGATCCGGCTGGCTGCGTGCGTCGGCGTTCGGGGTTGCTGTTGGTCAGCGACAGCACCGCGTCACCGAGCGGAATGACATCGGCGGTCGGCGTGTTGATGGCACCCCAGTAGCCACTCGGCGAGAGTTGTCCAACCAGCGGCCTTGCTTCGTCCGCCTGTGCTGACGCGCTGGTGAGCAGGATGACGGCAAAAGAAATGGCCGTCAGGCGCAAGGACTTGCGGCGAGACGAATTCCCAGAGGAGAGAGGAGCAGAAGTCGAAGCGATCAATGTGAACATGGGGATATGCAG
>NZ_JBFJMY010000653.1:0-1788 GCF_041633695.1 Hydrogenophaga sp. | reverse complement strand
CCTTGCGCATGGCCTTTTTGATCCGCAACGCATCTTGGAAAAATAGTGTGAACAGGCCCTAGTTGGGCATGGGCCGGTTGTCGTTCATGGCGACCATGCCCTTGACGATGCGGTAGAGGAACCAGATGGAAATGACGCCCCAGGCGATCCAGCCCGGCAGTACAAAAATGAACCACAGCGGCAGCGTGACCAGATACAAAAGCGCGGCCCAGATCACACTGCGAATCCGCCACGAGAAGTGGCTGGCCTGCCAGGTGCCGTCGGCCTCGCTTTTTTTCACCAGATCGATCACCAGCGCCACCACCAGCAGGGCAGGACCGGCCTGGGCGCCGGGTATGACGGCGGCGACCGCCACGATCAGGTGCAAGACATAGCTCAGCCAGCCCACGCTCTTGAGCGACTGGGCTTTTTCACTGTCGACCACGTCCACGTCGATGATGTCGCTCATGGTGCCTCTCCCCGTATGGACGATTCAAAGTCGCGCGCCACGGCCTTGCGCAAGGCCTTTTCTTCCAGACCGCTCAGGCCTTCGCGCCGCGAAAGTTCGGCCACCACCTCGGCGGGGGTCAGGCCGTAGTGGGCCAGCGCGATCATGCAGTGGAACCACAGGTCGGCCACCTCGTTCACCAGCGCTTGTTTGTCCCCACCGTGGTCGGCATCCTTGGCCGCCATCACCGCTTCGGTGGCTTCTTCGCCAATTTTCTTCAAAAACGCGTCTGGCCCTTTGTGCAGCAGGCGCGCCACGTAACTTTTGTCGGGGTCCCCGCCGTTGACCGGCTTGCGGCTTTCGATCACCGCGGCCAGGCGCATCAATGCGTCCACAGGGGCGGGGGATGTTTGTTCGATGGTCATGGCTTATTTGTAGATGGATTCGGGGTCTTTGAGCACCGGCTCCACCGCGCTCCAGGCGCCCTGTTCGTAGCGTTGGTAAAAACAGCTGTGGCGCCCGGTGTGGCAGGCGATACCGGGCTGGTGCCCGAGCTGGGTCACTTTGAGCAAGACCACGTCGTTGTCGCAATCGAGGCGGATGTCGTGCACGGTCTGCACATGGCCAGACTCTTCGCCCTTGAACCAGAGCTTGCCGCGCGAGCGGCTGAAATACACGGCCCGGCCCAGCTCGGCGGTTTTTTCCAGCGCCTCGCGGTTCATCCAGGCAAACATCAGCACGTCGCCGCTGGCGGCCTCTTGTGCGATCACCGGGACCAGCCCCTGGGCGTCCCATTTCACTTCGTCTAGCCAATTCATGTTTTGAATCTACCACGCGCCGGTGTATCCGCCATGCAAGCGGGCGGCTCAACCCGGCGTTTCAGAGCCTGACGGGAATGCCGCGTTCGGCCATGCGGTGCTTGGCCTGGCCCACGGTGTATTCACCGTAGTGGAAGATGCTGGCCGCCAGCACCGCGTCGGCGCCACCTTGCTGCACGCCATCGGCCAGGTGGTCGAGATTGCCCACACCGCCAGAGGCGATCACCGGCACCGAGATGGCATCGCTCACCGCGCGGGTGAGCTCCAGATCAAAGCCCGATTTGGTGCCATCGCGGTCCATGCTGGTGAGCAAAATTTCGCCCGCCCCGTAATGTGCCATCTGGGTCGCCCAGGCCACGGCGTCCAGGCCGGTGTTTTGGCGCCCGCCGTGGCTGTAGACGTCCCAGCCCTCGCCACGCGCCAGCAAGTCGTTGCCGAAGCGGCGCTTGGCGTCGATGGCCACCACGATGCATTGCGAGCCGTACTTTTCAGAGGTGTCTCGGATCACTTGCGGGTTGGCGATCGCCGCCGAGTTGAAGCTGG
>NZ_JBFJMY010000652.1:0-1797 GCF_041633695.1 Hydrogenophaga sp. | reverse complement strand
CCGGCCCGCCGAGGTCGAGTTGTTGATTGGCGATCCGGCGAAGGCCAAAGCCAAGCTGGGTTGGGCGCCCGCGACCACACTGGAGCAGTTGTGCCAGATGATGGTGGAGGCGGACTTGCGGCGCAACCAGGCAGGCTTCTCCTTCTGAGAGAAAACAGCAGCCTGTCTTTTCATCCACAGCAAGCGGGGTTGTTTTGAAAATTTTGCTCACCGGCGCTCAAGGTTTCACTGGATTGGCGCTGACCCGCGCTGCGACGGACGCGGGGCACGAAGTTGTGCCGCTTCAAGCCGACCTCACCGACGCTGCAACGCTCCAGGCTGAGATAGCGTCCTTGGCCCCTGAGGCGGTGGTTCATCTGGCCGCCATCAGTTTTGTCGGGCACGGCGATGACCTTGGGTTTTATCGCGTGAATGTGATCGGAACCATGAATCTTCTCGTATCGCTGGCCAAGCTGCCGAAGACACCGGATCGCGTGTTGCTTGCAAGCAGTGCCAATGTGTACGGCAACTGCGCGTTCTCGCCAATTGCGGAGACGCAATCTCCGGCGCCGGTGAATCACTACGCCATGAGCAAGCTGGCCATGGAACACATGGCCCGGACGTATCTCGACAGACTGCCGATCGTTTTCACCCGTCCTTTCAACTACACAGGTCCGGGGCAGGCGATCAACTTCGTCATTCCCAAACTGGTGGATCATTTCGCAAGAAGGGCTCCCACCATTGAGCTGGGAAATCTGAACGTGGAGCGTGAATTCAACGATATCGAGATGGTGTGCGAGGCCTATCTGCACCTGTTGGCGCATGGCGTTCCGGGCGAGACCTACAACGTGTGCTCGGGCCAGACCTACACCCTGCAGCACGTCATCGATAGCTTGATGCAACTGACCGGTTACAGTCCGAAAGTCACGGTCAATCCAGCCTTTGTACGCGCCAACGAGGTGCATCGCTTGTGTGGGAATCCGGCCAAGCTCGACAGCTTGTTGGTGGCGCAAGGGTGCGTGCGCGTATCGCCGGCCTTGCCTGCCACTCTGCAGCGCATGCTTGGCGCGCGCGCACAGCCGACGGCATGACTGTGGCCGTTGCTTTGCGGGTAGCTGCGGGGATTTTCCGATCTTCTTTTGAACCTTGGCCTCGCAATCGGCCACGGGCGAAGAGTGCGGTTGGTGCTACACGTGAACCCGTCGCTCGCGCTTTGCGTGACGGGCGGAGAACGGCATGAGAGTCGGGATTGGGAGCACGGTATTGGCCAAAGGCCTGCATTCAGGTCATATCGATGGTATCGGCACCTATACGTCAGAGCTTCTGAAGGCATACGACCGCCTGGATGACCAAGATGCATATATGCCTGTGGTGTTTGGCGCGAAGCGGCGAGCCGCCATACCAAAAGCGCAAGCGCTGAACGGACCATATTCAGCTAGCGCCCTGGTCTCTGCGGTGTCTGGCCTACCATTTTTGGGGTCCTCGAACCTCGCGAAGAGCATCGATCTGTTTCACGCGACGGATCATCATATTCCCAAGCTGGGCAAGACTCCGGTGATCGCCACCATCATGGATGTTATCGGGCTGCGCCATCCCGAATGGGTCAATCCCACTTTCCGGGGGCTGAAAAATCGCTTGTTTGCAAAGGCCACCACTTGGGCTGAGTCGATCGTCACCATCTCGGACTTTTCTGCACTGGACATAGCCGATTGCCTTGGGGTAGATCCGCGGAAAATCGAGTCGATCCCTCTCGGCGTGGACAACGCCTATTTCGACGTGGTCGCAGAGCCAGCGCGTCAGGAGGTGCGCAAGCGTTAT
>NZ_JBFJMY010000651.1:0-1820 GCF_041633695.1 Hydrogenophaga sp. | reverse complement strand
TTCCAGGTCCACAAACAGCGCTTCACCCGGCTGCACATCGCGCATCAGATCAAAGCCCGTGCCTTCCAGCGTCACCGATTCGCTGGCCACCATCACGCCGGATTCGTTGCGCCCCACGCACAAAGGCCGAATGCCATAGGGGTCGCGGAACGCCAGCAAACCATGGCCGGCGATCAGCGCGATCACGGCGTACGAGCCGCGCACGCGCAGATGCACATTGCGCACGGCGGCAAACACCTCGGCAGGTTTGAGCACAATGCCGCGCGATACCTTTTCCAGCTCGTGCGCCAACACGTTGAGCAGCACTTCGGAGTCGCTGTTGGTGTTGATGTGGCGATGGTCGGTCTTGAACAGCTCTTCCTTCAAGGCTTGCGCGTTGGTCAGGTTGCCGTTGTGCACCAGCACCAGGCCGAAGGGTGCGTTTACATAAAAAGGTTGGGCCTCTTCTTCGCTGTAGGCGTTGCCGGCCGTGGGGTAGCGCACCTGGCCCAGGCCGCTCTGGCCTGGAAGGGCGCGCATGTCGCGGGTGCGAAACACATCGCGCACCATGCCTTTGGCCTTGTGCATGAAAAACTTCTGGCCTTGCTCGGTCACGATGCCGGCGGCGTCCTGCCCACGGTGCTGCAACAGCAGCAGCGCGTCATAAATGAGCTGATTGACCGGCGTTTGGCTGACCACGCCCACGATTCCACACATGTATTGATCCTTGACGAAGCTGATTACGGAAGAGAACGGGCCAGAGCATCCGGCAACAAAGGTTTGATCTGGTGCAGAGCGGACGACAGCACGCCCGCAGCCGCCGACGCCTGCCACCAGGCCTGCTGCTGCATTTGGGTCATGCTCACCACCACGGTCAGCGCCAACAAAATCACCACACCACGGGCCAGGCCAAAAGCCCCGCCCAGAATTCTGTCCACCGGCCGCAGTCCGACCGACTCCACCAGCCGCTTGACCAGCCAGGCCAACATGCCGCCCGCGAAGGCCGTGCCCATGAACACCAGCGCAAAACCCGCAGCCAGGCGCAGCGGTTGCGACGCGCCATCCATGGGCAACCAGGCCGCTACATCGGCGGCGTACCACTGGGCCAGCAAAAAGGCCGCCACCCAACCCGCCACCGAAATCACTTCGTACACCAGTCCGCGCCACAAACCCAGCAGGGCCGACAGCAGCAAGACCGCGAGCAAGGCCCAATCGACCCAAGCCATTTGCATCAAACCCTGGTTCGCATGGCGTGCGTCACAGCGTGAGAATGGCCGCCGGCAAGCCCAGCGACTTGACCTTGGCCGCCGCCTTCTCGGCTTCGGCCCGGCTGTTGAAGGGCCCCAGGCGCACCCGGATGCGTTTGCCTTCCGATGTTTCCGCCACGTGGGTATAAGTTTTTAGGCCCGCCCGCTCCAGCTTCAGGCGCACGGTGCGCGCACCGGCGGCTTCCGCGAACGCACCGACCTGCACCACCACGCGCTCGCTGTCAGCGGCCTGGCTCGGCGTTTTTTTGCCTTCCAGCAAGGCGCGTGCGCGGGCCGCTTCGCCCTCGGATTTGGCGTTATCGACTGCTTCGGACTTGGGGGCGGGAGCCGCTTTTGCACCCGGCTTGGGCTCGGGCGGGGTGGGCGGCGCCGGGCGCGTCGTCTCGACCACTTCCTCGCGGGCACCCAGACCCTCGTTCACCGACAGCTTGGGTGCAGGCTCGACGACTTGAGCGGGCGCAGCGGGCGTGCTGCTCTGAACCGCGACTTGGGGCTCCGCGCCCTTGGGCACCTGGAGCGAGACCTCGACCCGGCTCGAGTTCGGCTCGACCGTGGCGCGCAGCAGGCCGGCGG
>NZ_JBFJMY010000650.1:0-1824 GCF_041633695.1 Hydrogenophaga sp. | reverse complement strand
TGGGCAGGCCGATCTCGGCCGCGATGCGGCGCACCTCGGTCTTGTGCAGTTCTCCCACCGGAAACAGCGTCCTGGACAACTGGGCCTGATTCAGCCGATGCAGGAAGTAACTCTGGTCCTTGGACGGGTCCAGGCCCTTGAGCAACTCATATAGGCCGCTGTCCGGGTTCTGACGTACACGGGCGTAATGGCCGGTGGCAATCTTGTCGGCGCCGACCCGCATCGCATGGTCGAGAAATGCCTTGAACTTGATCTCGGCGTTGCACAGGATGTCCGGGTTGGGTGTGCGCCCGGCCTGGTACTCGCGCAGAAATTCGGCAAACACCCGGTCCTTGTATTCGGCGGCAAAGTTGACGTGTTCGATCTCGATACCGATCACATCGGCCACCGCCGCAGCGTCCACGAAATCGATGTTGCTGGAGCAATATTCGCTGTCGTCGTCGTCTTCCCAGTTCTTCATGAAGATGCCGATGACCTCATAGCCCTGCTCTTTCAGCAGGTGCGCACTCACCGCAGAGTCCACGCCGCCGCTCAAGCCCACCACCACACGCTGTTTGTTTGCCATGGGGGGATTATCCCGCCGACCGCGAAGGGCGCTGGTCCGCAGGGCCATCGTTCCATGGCTTTGTTTATGGCGACCGTGTGTTTCGAACGGTCCACACCCTCGGTGCTTTTACATTGGCCTATGTGCTGGGCCTAAACCTGCACGCCACGAGGACTTTTCCATGACCCACTTGCCCACACTCTTCATTTCGCACGGATCGCCCACTTTTGCGATCGATCCCGGCACCGCCGGCCCGGCCTTGATGGCTTTGGGTGAGCGCCTGCCCCGCCCGAGCGCCGTGCTGGTGGTGTCGCCGCACTGGATGACGCGCGAGCCGCGTGTGGCCACCACCGCCGCGCCCGAAACGGTGCACGATTTCGGCGGTTTTCCACCGGCGCTCTACCAGCTGAACTACCCCGCCCCGGGTCATCCGGCGTTGGCGGCGCGCGCCGTTGAGGTGTTGCGCGCGGCGGGCTGGGCGGCCGAGCCCGATGCGCAATGGGGTCTGGACCACGGCGCCTGGGTGCCCATGCGCTACCTGTTTCCGCACGCCGATGTGCCGGTGTTCCAGGTGTCCTTGCCCGCGCGGCTGGACGGTGCCAGGGCCTATGCCTTCGGTCAGGCCTTGGCGCCGCTGGCCGACGAGGGCGTTCTCATCGTCGGCTCGGGCAGCCTGACCCACAACCTCTACGAGGTTCAGCGCGACCACGGCCTGGCGGCGGACTACGCCACCGAGTTCGCGGCCTGGATCGCGCAGGCCGTCTTGGGCCGCGACCACGCCCGCCTGCAGCAAACCATGGCGCTGGCGCCGCACGCGCAGCGCGCCCATCCCACGCCCGAACACCTGTGGCCGCTGATGGTGGCAGCGGGCGCAGCCGGTGCCCAGGCACCGGCCACCCGCATCGAAGGCGGTGTGGTGCATGGCGTGTTGTCGATGGACGCATTCCTGTGGGGAACCCTGCCAGCGCAGGCGGCCTGAGGCCGGACCCCGGCTGCGCGCCATGCCAGACCGTTCGTTTGATCCACGGCCCACCATCCGCCTCGACATCGGTGCGGACGAGACCTGCCTGCGCGTGCAAACGCCGGGTGCTGACGCGCGCGTGTTCCGCCTAGCGGTGGGGTGCAGCGGCCTGTTCGCCGGGCGCGACGCCAGCGGCGTGCCCACGCCACTGGCCATTGAGCAGGCGATACAAACCGTGGAAGATCAGATCGAGCGGGTGCAGCGCCACATGCCCCGTGATGCCGATGGGGTGGCGTCGGCGCGCACACTGGCGCCGCTG
>NZ_JBFJMY010000649.1:0-1829 GCF_041633695.1 Hydrogenophaga sp. | reverse complement strand
GGCTGATGAGCTGGGCGCGGGACCGCACATCGAACAACAGCAACAAGGCCGAGACATGGTTTTTCACCGTGCCTTCGCTCACGAAGGCCTTGTCGGCGATGTCGCGGTTCGACATGCCGACCAAAATCCAATCGAGTACCTGTGCTTGTCGATTCGATATCTGCACCGCTTCACCCATTGCGGTGCGCAGCACACGCCCCGTTGCTTTGCCTCGCTGGGCGTCAAGGTCGTTTCCCAAGAAAACGGAGGTCTCGCTTTTGTCGGATTCCCGCTTCGGTCCGTCGTCCAGCTGGAGCAGACCCAGTTCGCCGATGTAGTGCACCACGTCTTGCAGGTCACCCGATTTGGTGAGGTAGGCGTCGGCACCACTGGCCAGTGCCTCGCGTACCAGGGCCGGATCGTTCACACCGGAGAGCACCACCACCCGGGCTCCGGGGAAGCGGGCCACAAAGGCCGTCAGGCCAGAGAGGCCGTGCGCATCGGGCAGGTGCAGATCGAGCAGCACCAGCGCGATCTCGGCCTGGTGGTCGCTGTACACGGTCAGCGCTTCTTGCAGTCCACGCGCTTCGAACACCTGCACCACCTGGCCGCTGGTGGCGGCGTGCGACTGCACCAGGGTGCGCAGGCCCAGGCGCAACAACTCGTGGTCGTCCACCACCAGCAAGCCGTTGGCCGATAGCGTTGGATGCGGGTTCACGGCGGGCTGGTCCATATGGTGGTGCATCTTAGGGCAGTGCGCGGATCGGCGAATGGGATCGGATGATGCGACCGGCGCTTGCGGACGCTCATTTGAATGTGCTGGCCCAGGTGTCAACAGACGTGCTGCCGCCGATGTTTTGCTGCGTCCACACGGCCACCTCTTCACCACCGCTACAGGCCGTGATGAAGGGACCACGACCGGCTTCAAAGCCGCGGTGCGTGTGGGCGCGGCGGTGGGCGTTGTCATGGCGGCTTTCTTGTGGGTGTGTGCGACGGCACCTTCAGGATAGGAAAACGCCCACACGGGCAACAGTGCCGAAAGTCATGTTTAGCAGGCAGGCGTTGGGGGAAGCGTTCCCCCATCTGGAGCGTGGCGCGGCGCTTCAATGGCTCTAACCTGCAAGCTGTGACCTTGTCTGTTTGTGCTGGCTCAAAGCACAAACGGGGTGTGTGGACACCCCGTCGCTGGTGGGAGCGAGTGGCCTATTTGAAGTGGTTGCCCAGGATGCTTCGCAAGCCACCCGTGTCTTCTTGCGTCCACACGGCCAGGGCGCTGCCGGTCGACGGGTTGTTGGCGACGCGCACGCTGCGGGCCGGCCCGGCGTTGTCGGTTTCGATCACGGCTGCCGTGCCCCAGGTGTCGGTGCCCACGCTGTAGCGGTTGGCGAAGATGTTCCTCTGAATGCCATCAAACTGGTCCCACACGGCGATGGCGTTGCCCACTGTGTCCGCTGCGATCACCACGTCGTAGACACCCTCGGGGCCCATGTTGTTGGTCTCGATCAGCACGGGTACGCCCCAGGTTCCGGCGCCTGCGTTGAAGCGGTTGGCCATCGCGTCATCGCCTTGCGTCCAGGCCGCGAAGGCGTTGCCTGCGCCGTCCATGGCCACGTCGGGCATGGTCGCGGTGCTGGCGCCGGTGTCGATCAAGGCGGGTGTGCCCCAGGTGCCAGCGCCCACGGTGAAGCGGTTGCTGGCAATGCGGCTGGGCGTGGTGTCTTCGCGCCACACCACCACCGCATTGCCGGTGCTGTCCATGGCCACCTTGGGGAATTTGGCGTTGCTGCTGTCGTTGTTCTCAACCAGGGTGGCGGTGCCCCAGCTGCCGGTGCTGACATTGAAGCGGTTGG
>NZ_JBFJMY010000648.1:0-1845 GCF_041633695.1 Hydrogenophaga sp. | reverse complement strand
AGAGAAAAGAACCTTAATTGCCTTTAGGGTTATAGAGTCTATTAGGTTTTGGAGTGGTTGTTGCTCCCAATTTTCATGTTTCAAACAGTATTCCTTTACATGCTGCTTGAATCGCCCCGGGTTTCGTGGAGACTCGATTACTTGGAACCAGCCCCGGTCGGGACGGGTGTTTCAACGTAGTCGCTGAGGTTCTGCTCGGCCCAGTGATGGGCCTCGTACTCGGCCGGCGGGACGAGCCCGATCTCGCCGTGAAGGCGTCGGTGGTTGAACCAGTCGACGTACTCGGCGACAGCGATCTCGACGTCGCCCACGCTCTTCCAGCCGCCCTTGGGTCGCATGACGGGGTTGCGGATGCACTCGGCCTTGAACAGCGAGTTCAGCGCCTCGGCCATCGCATTGTCATAGGAGTCGCCACGGCTTCCGACTGATGCGACAGCCTCAGCTTCGGCGAGCCGCTCGGTGTAGCGAATGGCTCGGTACTGGACTCCGCGGTCGCTGTGATGGACCAGGCCGGTGACGTCGTGGCCCGCGCGTTGCCGGGTCCACAACCCCATGTCGAGGGCATCGAGTGCCAGGTCGGTGCGCAGGCTGGTCGACACCTGCCAGCCCACGATCATCCTGCTGAAGACGTCCAGGACGAACGCGACGTAGGTCCACCCAGCGTGGGTGCGGACGTAGGTCAGGTCCGCCACCCACAGCTGGTTCGGCCCGGTCGCCATGAACTTGCGCTTCACCAAGTCCTCGGGACGCTCGGTCTCCGCACCGTCGCCGATGGTGGTGCGACGGGTCTTCTCCCGCGGGATCCCACGCAGGCCCTCGGCGCGCATGAGCCGCTCCACGGTGCACCTGGCGACCGGGACGCCCTCACGGTTGAGCTCGGCGTGGATCTTCCTCGCGCCATAGACACCCAGGTTGGCCTTGTGGGCTGTCTTGATGTCCTCGACCAGCTCGGCATCCCGGATCGCGCGTGCCGAGGGTGGCCTGGACTTGGCGGCGTAGTAACTGCTCGGGGCGATCTGCACGCCGGCTTCCTTCAGCGCAGCGCAGATCGGCTCGACCCCGACCTCGCGCCCATCGACCACGTCGTGGCGATGAGCATCGACGTAGGCGACTACCTGGTGGTGGGGCGGTCGAGCTCCGCCGCGAAGAAAGCCGAGGCCGTCCTCAAGATGTGATTGGTCCGCCGCAGCTCGCGGTTCTCCCGCTCAAGCTCGGCCAGCCGCTCGGCGTCGCTGCTCGTGGTGCCCGGACGCAGGCCACCGTCGATCTCAGCCTGGCGGACCCAGCCCCGCAAGGTCTCTCGGTGCATCCCGAGCTGCTCGGCCACCCGAGCGATCGCGCCCTGCTTGGTTGCCGGGTCCGCTCGCAACTCAACGGCCAGACGAGTGGCCCGCTCACGCAACTCGTCGGGGTACTTCCTGGGTGCTGCCATGACTCTCATCCTCCATGGATTGAGAGCCTCCATCAGACCCGGGGCGATTCATAGCGCGTCAAACGCTCCGTCACCGAGGTCGTCCTTGCCGAGGGTCAAGATGGCATCGGCGTTGCCAGCATAGCCACCACGGGACAGTACCTCGACAGACCATTCTTCGTCACAATCGGCCATTGCGACCGCGGCGGCCAGGTTCGTCTCCTGGTCATTGCCCGTGGCAGTAATGATCCCGAGGTCCGCGGCCGTCAGTATCCAGTCAGCGGTCGGTTCGAACTTGCCCCACCACCAGCGCATCAATTCAGCGGGTTCGACGTGTCGTTGCAGCATGTGAGCTGCCGCGGCGCGGATACCGGGAGAGATGCCGGCCGTTAGACGTCCTTGGAGGTGGAGCACCGCTTGGCCTCGGCCAGCGT
>NZ_JBFJMY010000647.1:0-1845 GCF_041633695.1 Hydrogenophaga sp. | reverse complement strand
TCCAGGTGCTCCTGCATGGTCTCTGGTGCCATCGGCCTCAGATTGAATTGCAGGCAGCGCGAAAGCACCGTGACCGGCACCTTTTGCGGATCGGTCGTGGCCAGCACGAACTTCAAATACTCGGGTGGCTCTTCCAGCGTCTTCAACATGGCGTTGAACGCCGTGTTGGTCAGCATGTGCACCTCGTCGATCATGAAGACCTTGAAGCGCCCTTGCACCGGTTTGTAGACCGCCTGCTCCAGCAAGGCCTGCACTTCGTCCACGCCCCGGTTGGACGCCGCGTCCAGCTCGGTGTAATCCACGAACCGACCACTGTCGATGTCGGTACAGGCCTGGCACACACCGCAAGGTTCGGCGGTGATGCCGCCCTGCCCATCCACACCCAGGCAGTTGAGCGACTTGGCCAAGATGCGCGAGACCGTGGTCTTGCCGACCCCGCGTGTGCCGGTGAACAGATAGGCGTGGTGCAGCCGCTGAGAGGTCAAGGCGTTCGACAAAGCCCGGACCACGTGCTCCTGCCCCACCATTTCGGTGAAATTGCGCGGGCGGTACTTGCGGGCCAGGACGACGTAGGACATGAGAGCGATTCTAAGCGGCGAGCACGCTGACAAGGGCATGGCCCATCGCCTACAATAGACCTCGACGGGCCTTCCCGCATGGTAAAGCGGCCAACCGGGTCAGATGGGGAACCAAGCAGCCCTAACTGTGGAGCCAGTGCCGGGGTCAAGGCTCGTCACCTTATTTCTCTGTTCAAGACATGTGCCTTGTTCAGAACGCAGTCCAGAAGCACGATGCCATCGAACTCTGTGCTGAAGGCCCGGGCGAGCAACTTGTCCGAAATTTGCGCCGCTGAAGAACCTTCAAACCCGTACACGACCAACAGCAAATAGATCTGCTTGGCACGCATGCGGTACGCCGCTATGCGACCGTCTTTCTCCTGGATTCTTGCAGCAAGCACATCCCCGCTCAAGTCTCGCACCGACCACGCCCTGATCGGGTCCTCCATCGCAGGATGGAAGTGCACCCAAACCTTCTGGAAAAACGCGGACTCGAGCTCATCTTCGCAAGCGACTGCAGTCCACGGGGACTCCGCACTTTGCCCTGCAATGCTCCGAGCAACCATCGACCTCAGCTCCTTGGCCGCCTTGCTGCGAGCGGACTTGCTAAAGAGGGGCGCGCCCGGAAGGAAGGCAACGCTCACGCGCATGCCTCGCTGGAGCTTGAGGTCCTTGAACTCTTTTTGGGCCTGCCAACAGACCCAAGCCTGCTGGCTTTCCTCATGCTTCCTCAGTGGATCCATGAGTTCGGTGACTTCAACCCGTAGCGAAAAAGGAGCGTCTGGACGACGACATCAGGGCTCTCACCATCGCCGTCAACGGTCCCAAGCGGAAACAACTCGGGCAACAATGTTTGCGCAAGGAGGAAGAACTGGAGCTCCCGCTCCTTTTTCAGCGCTCGTCGATTTCATGCGCCGATCATGCCGCCTGGTGCACAGGGCGACAATATTTCCAACGGATACGGCGCAGCCTTGCCCGATGTTGTGGTGCGCGCGAGCCACCCGCTACTCACGCACATGTGCTCTGGCCAAGAAAAAAGGATCTGGCCTTGCGGTCAGATCCTTGAATCTTTGGTGGGACGTGCGGGGGTCGAACCCACGACAAACGGATTAAAAGTCCGCTGCTCTACCAACTGAGCTAACGTCCCACGATTGGGTTGGCAAACTGCTGGATTTTGTCTAGCACCCTGCCGCCAAGCCTCAAATTATAGCGTCATTTTTAGGTGTTTTTGAAGAGCCCCTGATTTTTGTGCCCTCTGGCTTGCCCGCCAGTGCATTCATCACCCAGC
>NZ_JBFJMY010000646.1:0-1848 GCF_041633695.1 Hydrogenophaga sp. | reverse complement strand
CGTGCTGGCCACGCCACGCGCGCATTTCTGCATGTCGTTCATGAAAGTGGGCCTGGTGCCCGACTGCGCCGCCTTCTACACCTTGCCGCGCATCGTCGGCGCGCAAAGGGCGCGTGAACTCATGCTGTCGGCACGCAATGTGAGCGCGACCGAAGCCCTGCAACTGGGCATCGTTCTGGAACTGCACGAACCCGACGCCTTGATGAGCCGGGCGCGGGCCATGGCGACCACCCTGGTGCAGGCCTCGCCCACCGCCGTCAGCCTGATCAAGCGCACCCTGGCATCCCCAGCGCAAGATCTGGCCACCTTGCTGGAAATGGAAGCCTCTGGCCAGGCACTGGCCGCCGGCACGCCCTACCACCGCGAAGCGGTGCAGCGCTTTCTGAACAAGGAGCCGCCCTTGTTCCAGTGGCCGACACAGCCATAGCCCACCGCATCACAAACACACAGGAGAGTCCGATGAGCAAGAACACAGGCATGGTTGAAGGCAAGGTGGTCGTGGTGACCGGTGCCGGTGGCGGCATCGGCCGCGACATCGCACTGGCTATGGCCCGCGAAGGCGCCAAGGTCGTGGTCAATGACATCGGCGCTTCGGTGTCGGGCGAAGGCGCCGACGCGGGACCAGCCCAGAGCGTGGTCAACGAAATAAAAGCCCTGGGCGGCGAGGCCGTGGCCAACACCGACAGCGTGTCGGAAGCCGCCAGCGCCGGGCACATCATCGAAAGCGCGCTCGACTCCTTTGGCCGCATTGACGTGGTGGTGAACAACGCCGGGATTCTGCGCGACCGCTTTTTCCACAAGATGGGCGTGGACGAATGGGATGCGGTGATCAAGGTGCATTTGTACGGCGCGTACCACGTCAGCCGCGCCGCCGCACCGCACTTCAAGGCACAAGCTTCGGGCAACTACATCCACATGACGTCCACCTCCGGCCTGATTGGCAACCTGGGGCAGGCGAACTACTCGGCGGCCAAGCTCGGCGTGACGGCCTTGTCCAAGTCCATCGCGCTGGACATGGAGCGTTTCAACGTGCGCTCCAACTGCATCGCGCCCTTCGCCTGGAGCCGCATGATTGGCGCCATCCCGACCGACACCCCCGAAGAACAGGCGCGTGTTGATCGCATCAAGCAGATGACGCCCGCCAAGATCGCACCGCTGGTGGTGTGTCTGGCCAGCGACGAAGCGCGCGAAGCCAACGGACAGGTTTTTGCCGTGCGCAACAACGAGATCTTTCTCATGAGCCAGCCGCGGCCGGTGCGCTCGGTGCACCGCTCGGAAGGCTGGAGCCCGGCCACCGTGGCCAGCCACGCGCTGCCCGCCCTCAAGGCCATGTTCTACCCACTGGACCGCTCCGCCGACGTGTTCAGCTGGGACCCGGTCTGAAACGGAGCACATCCATGAATTCGACCTCAACGCCCACCGGCGTCCAAGCCCATCACCAGAGCGAACTGGATCAGGGCAACTTCCTGATCCAGCACTGCCCGGCTTGCCAACAGCACGTGTATTTCCCGCGCGAGCTCTGCCCGCATTGCGGCGCTGCGCCGCTCAACTGGGTGGCGCCCTCGGGCCATGGCACGGTGTACGCCGTGACCACCGTTCGACGCAAGGCCGAGGCCGGCGGCGACTACAACGTGTCGCTGATCGATCTGGACGAAGGCGTGCGCCTGATGAGCCGGGTAGACGATCTGCCACCGCAAGCGGTGCACATTGGGCAACGCGTGAAAGCCCGCGTGCAACTGAGCGACGGACGCGGCCTGGTGGTGTTTGACGCCGCGCCAGGAGACGCCGCATGAGCGCCGAATGGAAAGCCTTGCGCGGCAGCGCCGCCATCGCTGGCGTGGCCACCTT
>NZ_JBFJMY010000645.1:0-1848 GCF_041633695.1 Hydrogenophaga sp. | reverse complement strand
GGGCATCAAGGCGTCCTTATTTCAGCTGGTCCTGGAACTGCTCCAGGGCCGCCACCGCACACTGCTCGTCCAGGTGGCCACCGGGGGCTCCGCCCACGCCCAGGGCGCCAACCACCTCGTTGCCCACTTTCACCGGAACGCCACCGCCCAGCAGCAGAAAGCCGGGAATCTGGCCGAGGTTGGCCGCACCGGGGTTCTTTTGCGAACCCTCCATCATGGCCAGCGTGGTGTTCCTGGCGGACGCCGAGGTGAAGGCTTTGAGGCGGCTGGCTTCCAGGGTGTGTGGGCCGGCGTTGTCGGCGCGCACCACGGCACGCACGGTGCCGGAGCGGTCGACCACGGTGGCTGCCACGCTGTAACCCTTGGCGCTGCACGCAGCCACGGTGGCGGTGGCGATCTGGGTCGCCAGCGCGGCCGACAGGGTTTTTTCGGTCAGCACGGCTTGCGCCTGGGCTTGGGTGGCGAGCAAGGGCGAGGCCAGCAGGAGGGCGATGGCGCCGGCTTTGAAAGAGGTGTTCATGGGGTTCTCCGGGGAAGAAAGCGGTTCGATCAACCGTGGGAGAACTTTAAAAAACGCGGACCGCTAGCGCCATTCGGGCGCCTACGCGCCGCCCTCCGTAAAACTACGCAGTGCCGTCTTCGTGCACCAGGGTGGCGTAGTGGCGGATCAGCTGCGCCAGCGACTCGGTCTGCAGTTTGTGGAACACATTGGCGCGGTGCGTTTCCACGGTGCGGGGCGACAGGCCCAGCGCGCGGGCGATGTCCTTGTTGGTGAGGCCCTCGACGATCAGGCCCAGCACCTCGCGCTCGCGCGGCGAGAGCTGGGCAAAACGCTCGCGCGCGTCGCGGTCGGCCAGGTTGCGCTGGCGCGAGCCCACGTGCTGGCGCACGGCGTTTTGCAGCGCTTCCAGCAAGGCTTCGTCGTCCACCGGTTTTTCCAGGAATTCGGCCGCACCGCTCTTGAAGGCGCGGCGGCACATGTCCACGTTGCCGTGCCCGGTGAGCATGATGACGGGCTGGTCCACGCGCTGCGCCACCAGCGTGTCCAGCACGGCCAGGCCACCGATGCCGGGCATGCGCACGTCGAGCACGATGGCGCCTATGCCGTCGCGGTCGAACTCGGCGAGAAAGGCGCCCGGGTCGCTCCAGGCCTGCACGCGCAAGCCCACGGTGCCGATGAGCAAGGCCAGGCTGGCGCGCACGGCGTCGTCGTCGTCGATCAGGTGGATGGTGGGCGAGAGCGGGCCAGGGGCGCTGCTGGTGGAGGCCGGTGGCGGAGTGGTATTCATGCGCGGGGCTCCAACGGCAGGGTCAGGGTGAAGGCAGCACCGTGGGGCACCACCGCTGCCGCCGCGAGCGTGCCGCCCATGGATTGCGCCAGCGATTCGCACAGGCTCAAACCCAGGCCCAGGCCACCTTCGCGGGTGGAGAAAAAGGGCTCGAACAAACGCGGCAGGGCTTCCGGGGCGATGCCCGGTCCGTTGTCGCTCACCACCAGTTCGCCGATCGATCCACGTGCCGAGACCGACACCACCAGGGCGCGCGGTGCGGAGTCCATTTGCTCCAGCGCCTGCAAGGCGTTCATCAGCAGGTTGTGCACGATTTGTTCCAGCGCCACCGGATCGGCCCGCACCCGCACCGGGGCGTCGGCGTGCAGCACCGGCGTGACCCGGCGGCGCTGGCATTCCGGCTCCAGCAGGTAGAGCACGCGCCGCACCGCGTCGTTCAGCGTCAGAGCCAAGGTCGCACTGTCGGCGTGGGGGCGTTCCACGGCGCGGCGCAAACGCCCGATCACGTCGGCCGCGCGGCGCGCTTGCGCGGCGGCCTGCGCCATGGCGTCGCGCGCGG
>NZ_JBFJMY010000644.1:0-1849 GCF_041633695.1 Hydrogenophaga sp. | reverse complement strand
GGTGTACCAGCTTTTGAGCCCTCGGCCCATGCAATGGTATTTGTAGCTGACGCACCAGGGCTGCGGCCAATAGGTGATCGTTTTGTGCTCCATCATGTACAGGCTGATGTACTCCTGCTCGATGCGGATGTCCTTGCGGATCTGCTCGTGGTGGGCGGTGAAGTGGTCCAAAACATCGGCTTGGGCCCCTGCCTCGAACAGGAACACCGATGTGTTGCCGACGCCGTTTTGGTAGGCCCAGTCCTTGATCACCACAAAGTTTTCGTTGAAGTCGAACAAGGCATCGAGTGAATCGGTGATCACGACATCCAGGTCGAGAAACAGCGTTTTCCCCTTGATGTCGTACAAGGGGTTGACGAAACAACTGAGCTTCAACCAGCCATCGCCTTTGACCCAGGGTTCCAGCCGATCGAATGCCGGAAATCCGGTTGGTGGAATCGGTTTGGTCTCGATATCCGCCTGAATGCCTTCGGGGTGTTCGGTCAGGCAAATGAACCGGTGCGGCCGCGACAGGTGGCGCGCAACCATATTGCGCAAAGTATTGACATAGTCTGCACCATACTTGGAGCCCCATTTGATGCAGATGACGTTAACGGGTTCCATAAGTGGGCTCCGGCTTTGCGTTGCGAAAGTGGGTGGACATCACCAGCGCCAAAGCGGAGATGAAAAAATAGCCCTCGGGCCTGATCAGAAGCGCACTGTCGAACAGGTTGGCCATCAGCATGATGGCCACCAAGGGAATGGCCAAGCGCAGGCTGCCTATTTGCTTGCGGTATGCGGCATACACCGGAGATGCCATGAATACCAAGAGGAACAACACGCCCACCAACCCGTTTTCAACACCTGTGAACATGAACTGGTTGTGCGGTTGCGGACATCCAATGGAACACATTTGGTCATCGGCAAACCGCTCTTTGGCCAATTGGGGGTAACTGCCTGTTCCATGGCCCAGGATCGGCGCTTCTGCGATCAGTTGGGTGGAAATGTGCCACATCTGCAAACGGGCGCCCATCGACGAGTAGTCGTTGGTGAATTTGAAATCGACGATTTCCTGATAGCCCTTTTGAAACCTATCTTGCAGCGTGGAAGAACTCAGCACCAAGGCCGCTGCCAATGCCAGGCCCAGCGGGATCGCAACCAACAGCCTGCGCCTGGGAAGGTGCACGACCGCCGCCGCCAGAAAACCCGCCAACAGACACAAATGACCGGTCCGGCTGGCGCTGAGATGGGTCACACTGATGGTGGCCAATACGGCGACGGTCAGCCAGAGAATCTTTGATTTTCTAAGCTGCGCAATGAGACCTCGGTGAAGCGCATAAATGGTGAAAAACGACATGGCCATGCTTTGGGCAATGTGGTGGTAAAAAACACCGTGGTCGTCGCCCAAATCAGCTGCATAGGTTCTTGTGCCGGGAATGTCCAGCCAGATGTCGGCATATACCGCCAACAATGTGATCATCATGCCGGCCACATAGGCCCAATGTGCTCGGTTGAGCCATTTGCTGCTGCTCAACAAGGTCCACACCAAGGGAATATAAAGCAGCTTGCTGAACACCAGAATGTCTGCAGCAATGAGATGGGCATCGGCGATGCTGTACAGCCCGCCCAATGCAACGATGCCAAACAAGGCAATGGCGGCCATGGCCATCGGATTTCGGTATATCGATCGGAATCGGTTGCCGAAATCGCCTGAAAAAATCCAGCCCAGCAACATGAGCAACGCCGACAGGTTGAAGAGCGCGCGCGAAATCGGCATGGAAATCATCATGCCCAATACACCCACACGCCCCAAGCTCAGGCTGATATTCTGAAAAGACCGGGCTTCAATCATGGGATGGCGGGGTGGATT
>NZ_JBFJMY010000643.1:0-1852 GCF_041633695.1 Hydrogenophaga sp. | reverse complement strand
GTTTGGGTAAGCTGCGTTGCCATATGAATACCTTTTCCGATAGCGTGCTGACCGCGCTGCGGCTGGTGCTGTCGGGCGACCCGGCGCTTTGGAGCGTGGTCTTTCGTTCGCTGGCCGTGAGCGCCATGGCCTGCGTGATCGCCTGTGGCCTGGGTCTGCTCTTGGGCTCGCTGCTGGCGGTGTCGCGTTTCCGTGGCCGCCCGGTGTTGCTCACCCTGCTCAACACGTTTCTTGCCGTGCCTTCGGTGGTCGTGGGCCTGGTGGTCTATCTGCTGCTGTCGCGCAGCGGGCCACTCGGCTTCCTGGGCTGGTTGTTCAGCTTCCAGGCCATGGTGCTGGCCCAGTCTCTGCTGGTGCTGCCGCTGGTTACTGCGCTCACGCGGCAGGTGGTGGAAGACGCCGATACCTCGCACGGCGAGCAGCTGCGCTCGCTGGGCGCGCGCACGGCCATGCGCAGCTTGTTGCTGGCCTGGGACGAACGCTACGCCTTGCTCACCGTGCTGATCACGGCCTTTGGGCGCGCCGTGTCCGAAGTGGGCGCGGTGATGATCGTGGGCGGCAACATCGACGGCTTTACGCGCGTGATGACGACCGCGATCGCGCTCGAAACCAGCAAGGGCGATCTGCCCCTGGCCCTGGGCCTGGGTCTGGTGTTGTTGTCGGTGGTGCTCTTGCTCAACAGCCTGGTTTCGCTGCTGCGCCGTTGGCGCGAGCGGCTCGATACCGGCAGCCAGAACGGCGCGGTGGCGCTCGCATGAGCGCGGGGCCCCAACATGAACCGCTGTTCGAACTCCAGGCGGTCGATGTGAGGCTGGGGGCGCGGGCGCAGGTGCACGCGCTGTCTGGCGTCTCGCTGCGCATCGCCGCAGGAGAACGGGTGGCGCTGGTGGGCGCCAACGGCAGCGGCAAGAGCAGCCTGTTGCGCTGCCTGCACGGCTTGCTGCCGGTGGCTTCGGGGCGCTTGCAGCTGGCGCCGGATTTGCGCATGGCGATGCTGTTCCAGCGTCCGCACATGCTGCGCCTGAGTGCGCGCAACAACGTGGCGCTGGGCCTGTGGCTGGACGGTGTGCCCTGGAGTGCCGCCAAACTGCAGGCGCTGGAGGCGCTGGAACGGGTGGGTCTGGCGGGGTTGGCGCAGCGCAACGCGCGCGCTTTGTCGGGCGGTCAGCAACAACGCCTGGCTTTGGCGCGGGCCTGGGCGCGCCGACCCGGGGTCTGGCTGCTCGACGAACCCACGGCCAGCCTGGACCCGCACGCCAAGCGCGAGGTCGAGGCCTTGATCACCGACTTCGCCGAGCACAGCACAGGGAACCAACCGTCGACCCTGATTTTCAGCAGCCACAACCTGGGCCAGGTGAAGCGCCTGGCCAGCCGGGTGCTGTACCTGGAGCAAGGGCGGCTCCTGGCCGACTTGCCCACCGCCGATTTTTTCAACCACGAACGTTTGCAGGCCATGTGCCCGCAGGCCCATGCTTTTGTCAAAGGAGAAACCCCATGAATGCTGTCACCCCTTTTCGATTCAAACGCCTCGCACTGAGCGGTCTGCTGGGCGCGGTCGGCCTGCTGGCTTCTGCCGCCACCCTGGCGCAAAACATCGTGGTCGCATCCACCACGTCCACCGAGCAGTCGGGCTTGTTTGCCCACCTGTTACCGGCTTTCAAAACAGCCAGCGGCATCGACGTGAAGGTGGTCGCGCTGGGCACGGGGCAGGCGATCGACATGGCCCGCCGCGGCGACGCCGATGTGCTGTTCGTGCACGACCAGGTCAAAGAAGAGCAGTTTGTGGCCGACGGCTTCGCAGGCCAGCGGCTGGACGTGATGTACAACGACTTTGTGCTGATCGGACCCAAGG
>NZ_JBFJMY010000642.1:0-1867 GCF_041633695.1 Hydrogenophaga sp. | reverse complement strand
TGCCCGGCGCCAGTGCTGCACCACCACTACCAACGCCACACCCATGGTCAAGGGTTTGAATAACCTGTGCCATTCCACCCAGCCGGTCGCCGCCGTGGCCATGGCCAGTGCAGCGCATTCGATCATGAGCGCCTCCAGCATGCCGATGCGGCCTTGCACCACCGCGCCCACCGCCCACAGACCCGCCAGCAAAACCGCAAACCAGACCCCGCTTTGCCACAGCGGCCAAGCGTCGGTGAGCCAGAGGAAAGCGGCCACCCCCACGAGCACAGCGATGAACTGCACGACCGCGAAGCGCTGGACAGCGCGCGTCATGGGGGACGCGTAGGTCTGGACCTGGTCGATGTCGAACGGCGCTCGCGGAAAGCGCGCGGCCACATCGGCCGGACGCCAGCCCGGCGCTTGGAACCAGACGCGGAGTTTGTCGGCCCAGCTGCGGGTGTGCCAGCTGTCTTTCAGCAAGGCGGCATACACCTCGGCATTGGCCCAGAGCGGGTCCCAGCTGTTGAGCGGGCTGCGTGTGCCGTACACGCAGCGCTCGGTTTCGTCTTCTTCGTGAAAGCTGCCGAACAGCCTGTCCCACACGATCAGGATGCCGCCGTAGTTCTTGTCCAGGTAGCGGTCGTTGACGGCGTGGTGCACGCGGTGGTTCGAGGGCGATGCGAACACGCGGTCGAACCAGCCCAGCTTGCCCACGAGCTGGGTGTGGATCCAATACTGGTAGAGCAGATCTACCAGCGCAACCACGGCAAAAACCAGCGGCGGTACACCGGCAACGGCCATGGGCACATAAAACACCCAACCGAGCAGCGCGCCGCTGCTGGTTTGGCGCAAAGCCGTGGAGAGGTTGTAGTCCTGGCTTTGGTGGTGCACCACATGGGCGGCCCAGAACACCGCGCTGGTGTGGCCCAGGCGGTGGTGCCAGTAGTAGCAGAGGTCGTAGAACACCAGGGCCAGCAACCAGCCCGGCCCGCTGGTCCAGAAACCCTGGTTGGGCCAAACCGCCACGGCGGCGTAGATCCCGGTGTAGATGCCGATGCGCAGCAGGCGCGTGAACACCGCGCTGATCTGGCTCAACATGCCCAGACCGATGCTGTTGATGGCGTCGTCGAGCCGGTAGCTGCGCTGTCCTCGGGACCGGCCCACGGCGTACTCGACCGCAATCAAAGCGAAGAACACCGGGGTGGCGAGCACGATGATCTGGCTGGGGCTCATGAAAGATCCCGGTTGTCGGGGCGGGTGGTGGGCATGCGCCATTGTCTTGCGCTCCGCGGAAGTCCCCGATGGGGCGAACCCGCAGAGCGCGTGCGGCGCTGCCCGGCGTTGCGGTGGGTGGCCGTGGCCGTGCCAGAATTCGGCATGCCTGCCAGCCCCTCGTCCACCGCCCCACCGAATGGCGGTGCGCCCGAAAACACCACCACCGCCTTGTACCGGGCGGCCCTCGGGCCGGTGAACACGGCGGCCTATCTGGCGGTGTTCGAGCGCTTCGACCACGCGGGCCGTGCGGGCCTGGTGTGGAATCCGGCGGCGGCCTTGTGCAGCTTGAACTGGATGGTTTTCCGGCGTCTGTGGAAGGCGCTGCTGGTGTACACCTTGGTGCTGTCGGGCTTGTCGCTGGCTCTGTGGTGGCTGCAATCCGCGCAGGCCTTGCCCGCGGGCGTGATGCTCGGACTCTGGCTGGTATTGTTGTTGCTCAGCGTGTTGCTGCCCGGCTGGTGGGGCAGCGCGCTTTTGCATGCCCACACCCGCCAGCGCGTGTTGCGCGCGGTGGCCGCCGCACCCACGGTGCGCGACGCCTGTGTGGCGCTGGAGCGGCAAGCCGGCTCTCGCCGCCGCTTGAATGCCATGGTGGTGTGCAATGCCTTGG
>NZ_JBFJMY010000641.1:0-1868 GCF_041633695.1 Hydrogenophaga sp. | reverse complement strand
GTGGCGCCGATGGTGCCGCCGGTGGTCACGCCCAGGTGCGGCACCACGAAATCGGCGCCGGCCTCGGTCATGGCCACGGCTTCCTCGGCGGAGAACACGTAGGGCGTGGTCAGCAGGTCGATGGCGTGGGCCTCGCCGATCATCTCGACCTCGGTGGAAAAGTTGATACCGGTCTCCTCAAGGCTCTGGCGGAAGGTGCCGTCGATGATGCCCACGGTCGGGAAATTCTGCACGCCGGAAAACCCGAGGTCTTTCAGCTTCTGGAGGAAGACCGGCATGATGATGAAAGGATCGGTGCCGTTGACACCCGCGATCACCGGCGTCTTCTTTGCCACGGGCAACACCTCGCCGGCCATTTCCAGCACGATGTCGTTCGCGTTGCCGTAAGCGAGCAGGCCGGCCGAAGACGCACGTCCGGCCATGCGGTAGCGGCCCGAGTTGTAGATTACGATCAGGTCGATGCCCGCAGCCTCTTCGCACTTGGCGGAGATGCCGGTGCCGGCGCCTCCGCCGATGATGGGTTGGCGGTTTTTGACCATGGCCTGGAACTTGGCCATGAGGGCTTGGCGCTCAAAACGCGGCATGAAAATCTCCTTGAAACGGGGGGCGAAAACGGAATGCCACGGGCTCATGACCCGTTGCGTGGACGGGGTTTGAGCGCTTGGAGGGCACCGGCAATGCCACTGCGGAACGACAGCACACACACCATGAAAATCAGACCGGTGACCAGCGTCACCCAGCCACCGAAAGCATCGAGGTAGTACTGCAGACCCACCACCAGGGTGGCGCCGATGGCGGGCCCGAATACGGTGTGCATGCCTCCGAGCAAGGCCATCAGCACCACGTCACCCGAAAGGTGCCAGTGCCCGTCGGACAACGAAGCCAGCTGGAACACCAGCGCCTTCATGGAGCCTGCCAAACCCGAGAGCGCGGCAGACAGTACGAACAAGGTGAGCTTGTAACGATTGACCGGGTAACCCAGCGACCGTGCGCGCGGCTCGTGCTCGCGAATCGCCACCACCACATGACCAAACGGAGAGTTCACCACCCGATAAATGAGCCAGAGCCCGCACAGCGTGAGCAACAGCACCAGGTAGTACATCGCGAATTCGTTGCGCAGGTCGATGACGCCCAGCAAGGTGCCGCGCGGGATCTGCTGCAGTCCGTCTTCCGCGCCGGTGAAGGGCAGTTGCAGGAAGATGAAATACACCATCTGCGCCAGCGCCAGCGTGATCATGGCCAGGTAGATGCCTTGGCGGTGGATGGCCAACGCACCAAACACCGCGCCCAACAGCGCCGCGAACAGCGTGCCGGCGAGCAGGCCCACTTCGGGCGGCAAGCCCCAGATCTTCACGACCAGGCCGGTGATGTAGGCGGCGCTACCGAAGAAGGCGGCGTGACCGAAGGACATCATTCCGCCAAAGCCGAGCAGCAGGCTGTAAGCGCAGGCAAACAGCGCCATGCACAGCAGCTTCATCACAAATACCGGGTACACCATCTGCGGTGCCCAAGGCACGACCAGTAGGCCCAACACCACCGCCACAAGGACCGTGCGCTGAAAACGGGAGAAGCCAGTCATGCCGAGCCCTCCCGGCCAAAGAGGCCTCTTGGGCGGAACAGCAGCACCAGCACCATGACCACGAAGATCACCGTGGTGGAGGCCTCCGAATACCAGACCTTGGTGAGCCCTTCGATCACGCCGATGCCCAACGCCGTGACGATGGAGCCGAACACAGACCCCATGCCGCCAATGACCACGATGGCGAAAACGATGATCACCAGGTTAGACCCCATGCCGGAATTCACATGCAGGATGGGGGCCACCAACACACCGGTGAACGCGGCCAGCGCGATGCCGCCCGCGTAGG
>NZ_JBFJMY010000640.1:0-1869 GCF_041633695.1 Hydrogenophaga sp. | reverse complement strand
GGTCGTCCAGGTGCACAGTGAGCGCTTCGCCCGTGCTGATGCAGGTGCCCACGCCGCAGGTGCCGGCGTTGATCTCGCTCCAGTCCGCGCCCAGGTACAGGCCCGCCTTGCGCAGGCTGGGTTCAAACACCAGGTCGCCGAGAAAGTCCACCGTGACCCCGCGCGCGTCGGTCAGCAGCACCACATAACCCAGGCCGGCCACCTTGGTGTAGAGCGATTCCAGGCCGTGGCGCGCGATCTGCAGCAGCGCTTCCATCTGGTCCTGGTGTTCGCGCAAGCGCGCCTGCGGCAGGATGATGGCCTCTTGCATGCGGCTGGGGTTCAGCCCGTGCTGGTGCACACAGCGGTGCCACGAATCGCGGATCACCTGCTCGTGCTGCGCGGCGATCTGCGCACCCGTGCCATCGCTGGCCACTTGCATCACGGTGGCGATGTGCTGGTGTTGAAGGGTGGACATGGGCGGCTCCTGCGCAAGCGAAACGGACAGGCTTGCACCATGGTGCGGCGCAGTGGCGGTGTCAATCAAGGGTTTTCCCTTGTCGATCGGGTGGGCCGAACCAGCGGGAAAGCCGGGGCGTCCGGCATTTTGCCCGCGTCTCTAGGGCGCCGCGTTCGGCTGCTGGTCCAACACCCGCGAGCGCGCCGCGCTCAGCAGCAGCCGGGAATAGAGGCGGTGAAAACCCAGCAGGGCATGAAAACCAAAACCCATGCGCGGCGGGCGGCGGGCGCTGCCTTTTTTCGGCACCACCACCGAGCCGAAATACAGCCGTATTTGCGAGCGCCCCTCGGCACTGGACACCGCTTCCACCATCAACCACGACTTGGTGCGCCCAGTGAAATCCGCCAGCAGCAATTGGTCCGCCGCGCGGGCTTCCACGCGCCAGGCCGAAAACGCCTGGCTGCCACCTTGGGCCAGCCGCCGGGCATCGGCGTCGGTAGCGGGCCGGCCTGCCAGCCATCGCAACAGCGTGCGCTCCAGCTTGAACAAAGGCGTGGTGTAGAACGCCTCGACGAAGGCGGCGTGCGAAACGGGGCCTTCCACTTCGCACACATAGCAGTCCACGAACGCCCCCGCCGCGCGGAACGGCTGCAACAAAGCAGCGCGCGGGAGTTCGCCGGGGCGTATCGGGTTTGTCATGCCTTGGCAGCGCGTGGCCGGTGGGATGCTTGATCCCCCATGGCCGTGCGTGCGCTCAGTACGCGCCCATGTAGTCGCGCTTGCCAATGGCCAAGCCGTTGTGGCGCAAGATGTCGTAGGCGGTGGTGACGTGGAAGAAAAACTGCGGCAAACCGTACTGGGCCAGATAGACCTGACCGCTCAGTTTCTTCTCTTTGGGCGTGCCTGGGCGCAGGACGATTTCGCTGCTTTCTTTGCCCTCGAACTGCGATGGGTTCACGCTGTCCAGAAAGGCCAGGGTTTGCACCAACAGCGCGTCCAGATCGGCAAACGTTTTCTGGTCGCCGTCCAAGGTGGGCAGGTCCACCCCCGCCAGGCGCGCCGCGATGCCGCGCGAAAAATCGGCGGCAATCTGCACCTGCTTGATCAGGGGAAACATGTCGGGGAACAGGCGCGCTTGCAGCAGGGCGTCGGGCTCGATCGATTTGGCCGTGGCGTGTGCGTTGGCCGTGGCCAGAATGCTTTGCAGGGCCGTCAGCATTTGCTTGAGCACGGGAACGGAGTGGGTGTACATGGGGCTGGTCATGGTGGTTTCCGGGTGGGTAAAAACGGTGGGTTCGCGCGCGTGCGTTCGGCGCGGTCCGCTGGGTATGGGTGGGCTTGTTCGTGTGCAGCTCAGGCGGGCGCTTGGTCGGCCCAGCACTGTAACCCGTGCCCGTACAACGCGCTGGCCAGGCCCCAGGCCACCCCCT
>NZ_JBFJMY010000639.1:0-1871 GCF_041633695.1 Hydrogenophaga sp. | reverse complement strand
CCGAGCTGGGCGTGGTGATCCCGCCATCCATCCCGCTGATTCTGTTTGGTGTTTCGGCCGAAGTCTCCATCGGTGAGTTGTTCATCGCCGGCTTCGGGCCGGGTCTGTTGATCGGCGGCGCCTTGATGCTGTTCGTGCACCTGTGGTGCCGCTTCAAAGGCCTGGGCAAGACCGACGGCGATGGCCGCAGCCCTTTGTGGGTGGCCACACGCGAAGCCTGCTGGGCCTTGCTGATGCCGGTGATCATTCTGGGCGGCATTTACGGCGGTGTGTTCACCCCCACCGAAGCGTCGGTGGTGGCGGTGTTCTATGCGCTGGCGGTGGGTTTGCTGGTGCACCGCGAACTGAAACTGGCCAACGTGGTGGCGGTGTTTCGCAAGTCGGTGATCTCCAGCGCGGTGATCATGTTCATCATCGCCAACGCCGGTCTGTTCGCTTTCCTCATCACCCGCGCCGGCATACCGGACGCGATCGGCGTGTGGCTGACCGAAGTGCTGAAATCCCCGGCCTGGTTCCTGCTGGGCGTGAACGCGGCCTTGTTTGTGATCGGCATGTTCATCGAAACCTCGGCCGCCATCATCGTGCTCGCGCCCATCCTGGTGCCTGTGGCGGTGCACTTCGGGGTAGACCCGGTGCACTTCGGCATCATCATGGTGGTCAACCTGGCCATGGGCATGATCACGCCGCCGTTTGGTGTGAACCTCTTCGCCGCCTGCACGGTCGCCAAGATTTCGCTGGACCGCATCATCGGCCACCTGCTGCCCTTCGTGCTGGTCATCATGGCCTGCCTCATGCTCATCACCTACGTGCCGCAAATTTCGCTGGCTTTGCGCGATGTGGTGTTCGCCAAGCCCGTGGTTTCAGCACCTGCGATCGGGCCGGCCATCGGCCCTCAATAACCCTTCCGGAATCCACCATGCCACTGCACCACATTGCCAACACCGCCGTGCGCTCGGCCTCGGGCCAGACCCTGCCCGTGATCGATCCCGCCACCGGTGAAACCTACGACACCATCGAACGCGGCAACGCCGCCGACATCGACCAGGCGGTCAGCGCCGCGCGCCATTGCCTGGACACCGCCTGGAGCAAGTTCACCGCCGCCGAGCGCGGCCGTCTGCTGATGCAGCTCAGTGCCAAAGTGGCCGAGCATGTGGACGAGCTGGCGGCCATCGAACAACGCGATTGCGGCAAACCCACCAAACAGGCCCGCGCCGATGCCGTGGCCCTGGTGCGCTACTTCGAGTTCTACGCCGGGGCTGGCGACAAGCTGCACGGTGACACCATTCCTTATCTTGATGGTTACAGCGTGATGACCTGGCGCGAGCCGCACGGCGTGACCGGCCACGTGGTGCCGTGGAACTACCCGATGCAGATCTTCGGCCGCAGCGTGGGCGGCGCACTGGCGGCGGGCAACGTTTGCGTGGTCAAGCCGTCGGAAGACGCTTGTCTGTCGCTGATCCGTGTGGCCGAGCTCGCCGCCGAAGTGGGTTTTCCCGCAGGTGCGATCAACATCGTCACCGGCTACGGCCATGAGGTGGGCGATGCGCTGGCACGCCACCCGGGCATCGACCACATCAGCTTCACCGGCAGCCCGCGCGTGGGTACCTTGATCCAGCAAGTGGCCGCTGAGCGCCATTGCCCGGTCACGCTGGAGCTGGGCGGCAAGGGGCCGCAGATCGTGTTCGACGACGCCGACATCGACGCCGCCCTGCCATTCATCGTGAACGGCATCGTGCAAAACAGCGGCCAGACCTGCAGTGCGGGTTCGCGCCTGCTGGTGCAGCGCAGCGCCTACGAAGCGGTGTTGCAGCGCGTCGGTGAAGCCTTTTCGGCCTTGCGCGCCGGCGCACCCAAGATGGACCTGGACCTGG
>NZ_JBFJMY010000638.1:0-1874 GCF_041633695.1 Hydrogenophaga sp. | reverse complement strand
GGCGCTTGTACTCGTTGATGCGCACCAGCCGCACCACCTGGTCCACAGCAGCCTTGTCAAAGCCTTCGGCCACGATTTGCGCCGGACTCTCGTCGTTCTCCATGTAGCGCTCGATGATGGCGTCCAGCACTTCGTAGGGCGGCAGGCTGTCCTGATCTTTCTGGTCGGGCCGCAGCTCGGCGCTGGGCGGGCGGCTGATGATGCGATCGGGAATGGGATTGGCCCCGGTTCCGAACGGATCGTGCAGATTGCGCCAGCGCGCGAGCCGGAACACCAAGGTCTTGGCCACGTCTTTGATGACCGCAAAGCCCCCCGCCATGTCGCCATACAGCGTGCAATAGCCGGTGGCCATTTCGCTTTTGTTGCCGGTGGTCAGCACAATGCCGCCGAACTTGTTGGACAGCGCCATGAGCAAAGTGCCCCGGATGCGGGCCTGCAGGTTTTCTTCGGTGGTGTCGGGTTCGCGGCCCGCAAACTCGGCCGACAAGCTGGTGGTGAAGGCCTCGAAATGCGGGGCGATGTCGATCTCGTCGTAGCGCACACCCAGGCGCTTGGCCATGTCGCGCGCATCGATCCAGGAAATGTCTGCCGTGTACGGCGACGGCATCATGATGGCGCGCACGCGGTCTTTGCCCAAGGCGTCCACCGCCACCGCCAGCACCAGGGCCGAGTCGATACCGCCGGACAAACCCAGCAAGACGTGGGGAAACCCGTTTTTCCCGATGTAGTCGCGCACCCCCAGCACCAGGGCGTGCCACAGATCGGCCTCCTGGCTGTGCGGTCGGTCCATTTCGGCCTGAATGTCCCAGCCGCCGGCGCGCCGGGTGAACGCACATTCGAACAGGGTTTCGGAAAAACTCACGGCCCGTCCGGCCAGTGCGCCGTCAGCAGCCAGCACAAAGGAACGTCCTTCGAACACGATTTCGTCCTGCCCGCCCACCAAATGCGCATACACCATGGGCAGACCGACTGCCAGCACGCGCTCGCGCATGGTGACCTCGCGCTCATCGCCTTTGCCGGTGTGGAAGGGCGATGCGTTGATCACCACCAGCAACTCGGCGCCCTGCGCCTTGGCGTCGGCGGCCGGCGCTGCAAACCAGGCGTCCTCGCAGATCAACAGGCCGACCTTGACCATTTCGCCCCCGTGTCCCGGCACCTCGATCACGCAACTGGCGTTGCCCGGCGTGAAATAGCGGCGTTCGTCAAACACCTGGTAGTTGGGCAATTCGCGCTTGGCATAGGTGTGCAGCACGCGCCCGCCCTCGATCACGCTGGCCGCGTTGTACAAGGTGGGCATGGAGACGCTGCGCTGCCGTTTGCCCACTGCCGCCTCCACCGAGCGCGACGGGTGTCCCACCACAATGTGCAAGCCCTTGAGCCCCGCCGTCTGACGCAGCAGCCACATCAAGGCATCATCACAGGCGTCCACAAAGGCGGGACGCAGAAACAGGTCTTCGGCGGCATAGCCACACAATGCCAGTTCCGGCGTCAGCAAGAGATGGGCGCCCTGCGCCTGCGCTTGCTGCGCGGCATCAACGATTTTTTGGGCATTGCCCATCATGTCGCCCACCACAAAATTGAGCTGGGCAACACAGATATGGAGAGTCATGGATACAGAAACCGGTGCGGTTGACAGAAGATGTTCGAAGCATCCCGACGGCCTGACGGCCCACCGCTTGGCGTCGGGTGCGCCGGCGCCCATGGGCGGATGAAGATGGCGTCACAGAATTATGTCATCCGGGTCCTGGACTCGCCGCTGCGCATCCCAACCCAGGACTGGAACACCCTGCTGGCCTGCGAGCCAGACCCCAGCCCCTTCATGCGGCACGAATACTTGTGCGCCCTGCACGAAAGCGGCGCCGCCCGCCCCACGG
>NZ_JBFJMY010000637.1:0-1898 GCF_041633695.1 Hydrogenophaga sp. | reverse complement strand
GTTTTCGGGCGTTACCGCCAATCCGGCCGTGGGCTACGCCACCGACCTGCTGGTCCGCGCCGGTGCCACCGTGATGTTTTCTGAGGTGACCGAGGTGCGCGACGGCATAGACCTGCTGACCACGCGGGCCGCCACACCGGAAGTGGCCAACGCCATGGTGCGCGAAATGGCCTGGTACGACGCCTACCTGAACAAAGGCCTGGTGGACCGCAGCGCCAACACCACGCCCGGCAACAAAAAGGGCGGCCTGTCCAACATCGTGGAAAAGGCCATGGGCTCCATCGTGAAAAGCGGCACCGGGCCCATCCACGGCGTGATCGCGCCCGGTGAAAAGGTGAAGCAAAAGGGTTTGATCTTCGCCGCTACGCCGGCCAGCGACTTCATTTGCGGCACGCTGCAGCTCGCCGCCGGCATGAACCTGCACGTGTTCACCACTGGGCGCGGTACGCCCTACGGCCTGGCCGAATGCCCGGTCATCAAAGTGGCCACGCGCAACGATCTCGCGCGCCGCTGGCACGACCTGATGGACGTGAACGCCGGTCGCATCGCCAGCGGCGAAGCCACGATCGAAGACGTGGGCCAGGAGTTGTTCCAGCTGTTGCTGGATGTGGCCAGCGGCAAGCGGACCTGGGCCGAACACTGGAAGCTGCACAACGCCCTGGTGCTGTTCAACCCGGCACCGGTGACCTGAATCCGCTGGGTGCCGTGGCGAGCACGCCCTACCCCCATCTGCTGGACCCTGCCCGCTTCGTGGGCCAGGTGAACGGCCAGGCCACCGCGCTTTTTCTGCTGCGCAACGCACGGGGCATGGTGGTGGCCGTAACCAACCTCGGCGCCAAGGTGCTGCAAATCGTGGTGCCCGACCGCCATGGCAAGGCGGGCGATGTGGCGCTGGGCTACGACAGCCTGGAAGCGGTGTTGCGCGGCTCGCCGTCCATGGGCGCCTTCATCGGCCGCTACGCCGGGCGCATTGCCCAGGCAGGTTTCACACTGGGCGGCACCGACTACCGGCTCGGCGCCAATGCCGGGCCGCATTGCATACACGGCGGCCCGAACGGCTCGCGCCACCAGGTGTTTGACGCCCAGCAGCCCGGCCCCGACACCCTGCACCTGCAACGCCGTTTTGACAGCGCCGGCGACGGTTTTCCGGGCAGTCTGGAGTTGCGTCTGGTCTACCACCTGAGCGACGCCAACGAGCTGGTCATCGGGTACGAAGCCACGGCCAGCGCCGGCACCAGCCCGGCCAGTTTCACCAGCCACATTTTCTTCAACCTCGACGGCCCGGGTCTGGACCGCATCGACGCGCACCAGCTGCAAGTGCGTGCACAGGCTTTGCTGCTGACCGATGCCGACAAAGTCTGCACTGGCCAGCGCACCGCGCTCGACGGCCATGCGCTGGATTTGCGGCACGCCCGGCGCCTGGGCGACCTGCCCGACCTGGACCACGCCTACGTGGTCCCGCCCGCAGCGCCTGACGAAGCCCTGCCCTGCATCGCACACCTGTACAGCCCCAACAGCGGACGCACGCTCGAAGTCTGTTCCACCGAACCGGTTTTGCAGGTCTACGGCGCAGACGCCCTGGGTGTCGGCGAACGGCCCGACATCGGAAAAAACGGCGTTCACCACCGGCCGCGCGCGGGGCTGTGCCTGGAGCCGCAGCAATACCCCAACGCGCCGAACTGCCCGGCATTTCCGCTCCCATGCGTGACGCCCGAACGCCCTTACCGCGGCAAGACGGTGTACCGGTTCGGCGTGGCGGGGTAAGCGCACACCGAGCAGCCTGCACGCGGTTGCACGCAGGCGCGGCGCCCCGCACGCGCGGCCTCAACTGGGCCGTTTGTGCGCCACCTTACGCACCAGCTCCAGCAGCATGGCGTGCTCCGCCGCAGACAAATGGC
>NZ_JBFJMY010000636.1:0-1902 GCF_041633695.1 Hydrogenophaga sp. | reverse complement strand
TGCGTAATCGGCAGTCATCGACCATGCACAAAGGAATTTGGCATGTCTGATTCGACATTCTTCGTCTCCAAAGCGGCGCTGCGCAATCTCAAGCACAGTGCCCAGCACCGCGTGAGCGGTGTCCCTTCCGCCCATCTCAGTGAAGCCCTCGCGTCGGCGCTCGGGTTCCGGACATATGCGGCGCTTCGCGCTGCGCTGGACGGTCGCGTCACCGTTGAGGTACCCAAGCCCAGCAACGCACGCATGGTGCGCCGGCTCCAGGAACTGGGCTACAACGCCATGCCGGATCTGCGCCTGGTCCCAGAGTTCGAACACTCGTACTCGCCCTTCCGCAACTTCCCGCTGAGCAAGAAGCGCAGTGTGCGCTGGATGGGCTGGCGCAACCTGATGGTCGCCGCCATCAATGCCGGCCTGGAACAACGACTGTTCGGCCTAGAGCCCAGCGACAACTGGTGGCCCGGCGGCAACCCGCACAGCCAGCTCTGCAAGCGGCACGTCTACCGCGTCGAGATTGAGGACGGCCATACAGCCGTGGCCAGCGTGAATGCCATCAGCGGCGACGAGCTGTCGATCAACGTGGTGCTCGACCCGCGGCATGAGGGCATTGAGCCCGACCGATTCAATGGTCTGCGCGATGGCGATGCCCATGCACACGCCTGGGTGGAGCGCCGCCTGGGCGCGTGGGTTCAGGACGGTGGAGAGGACTTTTCCTGCAAACGGGCGGTCCAGCCCTGGCTGGCTCAACTGAAGATCGACACCAAGGGCTACTCGGACCAGGGCAGCTTCTTCATGTGACTTTGGTGACGGTGAATCCCGGGGCCGGGCGTGTCGGCGCACTGCGCCGACAGGCTCTCGGGCTGCGCCCCGTGCCGTCATAGCCGTCACGGCCCTTCGGCTTCGATCCTTCACGCCTGCGCGCTCCGCTTGCCTGTGCGGGCCGGAAGGGTTCGTGCGCCGGCATCCGGCCCTGCATCACCTCGCCATATGAGCCGGGTGCTACGCCTTTGCTCGCTGCGCTGGGTTGCTTGGCATGCAGTCTTCCCTCACGCTGGCGGGCAGATCGCTGGGTGGTGTCACAGACCGCAAGGTGTTGGCACCGTCCAGGTTGAACTTGGCAGGCGACGCGCAATGCAAGGCGCTGAGTGGGTGCAGCAGCGACTTCTCGCTTCGTTGCGACTCTGACCAATGGCGCAAAGGCGATGGCAGATGCAGTCTCACCGCGGAAGTGGTGAACGTGCTCGGCCATGAACCTTTCGAGAAAGGTGCGTCCCAGGCGTCCTTGTCTCGTTGTGAATCCTGGCGAGGTCGCGGCTTCGCCTCGGGCTTGATGGCCGCAACCGTACGGCCCAAGAAATTTCCCCTCCGCTGCGCGGATTCCTCGCGAGGCAAATTTCCCGTGTCTGCCGGTCCTCCACGCTGTTGCGGCCCCTTCGCTGCGCTGCGGGGTGCGGCCCGCCCGTCCCCCGCCTGACGGATCACAACAAGGACGCGATGGGCGCGACCTTGGCAACCCGAAAGGAAATCATCATGGCCAACATCGGCACCTTCACCGCTCAGAACGACGGCTTCATCGGCACCGTTCGCACCCTCACGCTCAACGCCAAGGTCAAGTTCGTTCGCAACGACAAGGGCAGCGAGAACGCCCCCGACTACCGCATCCAGGCCGGCACCGGTTACGACATCGGCGCCGCCTGGAAGAAGGTCAGCCAGTCCGAACGCCCCTACCTCTCGGTGACGCTGGACGACCCCTCTTTCCCGGCCACCATCTACGCCCGCCTGATCGAGGAAGAGGACGGCACGCACAACCTGATCTGGTCGCGCAGCAAGGGCGACTGATGGTCGCCCAGCGCCCCGCCTTGGGCGGGGCGCTTTCCTTCTGCCGGTCCGCTACTTCAACAGATC
>NZ_JBFJMY010000635.1:0-1905 GCF_041633695.1 Hydrogenophaga sp. | reverse complement strand
CACCAGGTTGTCGAGCAGGGCGCGCAAGGCATGGGGATCGCCCAGCACCCACGTGGCCTCGGCGTTTTCCACCCCCAGGTCGATGCCGCGTTCTTCGGCCCGTGCCGAAAAGGCGCCCACCACCTGGCGCACCAGCCCATCGAGCGGCACCAGCGTCTGCTCGGGCTTGCGTGCATCGGGTTCGAGCCGGGCCATTTGCAGCAATTGCGCCACCAGGTGGATGGCCCGCTCGATGCCTTGGTCGAGTTCGTTCAGCGCCGCGTCTTTGTCGGCGTCCTGGGCGCGCCGCGCCAACTGGGCTTGCAGCTTGATCGCCGCCAAGGGCGTGTTGAGTTCGTGCGCAGCATCGGCCAGGAACTGGCGCTGGTGGGCCAACAGCGTGTCGAGTTGCTGCAGCAGCTGGTTGAGTGTGTGGGCCAGTGGCACCACCTCTTCGGGCAGGTCTTGCGTGGGCACGGCGTGCAGTTCCGACACATCGCGTTCGCCAATGTCGCGGCGCAGGCGCTCCAGCGGCAGCAAGGCACGCGCAACCGCTTCGTGGATGAACAAACCCAGCACCACCACCAGCAACGCCAGCGGCACCAAAATCCACGGAATCAACTCCGAAAATCCCTTGGCCCGGTCCTGTGCCGTGACGGCCACCTGCACCGTGCGTGCACCCCGGGGCAGGGTGAAGATGCGCCAGGTCTGGTCTTGCCAGGTCTGCACATGAAAGCCGGGCTGCTGCAACGGGGGGCCGTCTTCCTGCAGAGACGAATAGATCAGTTCGCCCTCGTTGCTCCAGACCTGGCTCAGGAACTGCCCCAGATCTTCTTCGTCCTCTTCACCAGATTCCGCCAGCGTCTGGCCGTCGGCTGTGGTGCTGGTTTGCCCGGGTGACGCACTGGCTGCCGATGGGGCCGGTGGCGCGGTGCGGGGCGGGTGCGTGGGCACCGGGGTTTCGTCGTGCCGCAGCACCGAGTGTGCGATTTGCTCCAGCCCGTAATCGCGCACCTGGTTGAAACCGTTCCAGGCCAGGCGGTACGTGAGCGCGCTCACCAGCAAGGCGGTGAGCAGCACCGCCGAGATTTGCCACAGCAGCAGGCGCGAACGGATGGAATTCAAACCACTTCCACCACTTTGTAGCCCACCCCCCGCACGTTGCGGATCCAGGGCTCCCCGAGCTTGCGGCGCAAGTGGTGCAGGTGGACCTCGATGGTGTTGCTGGCCACCTCGTCTTCCCAGCCGTACAACTGGTCTTCCAGTTGCTCGACAGAGAGCACCGCGCCGGGCTTTTCCATCAGGGCCAGCAGCAGATCGAACTCGCGCGGCGAGAGGGGCAAGAGCTTGCCCGCCAGCAGCGCCTCGCGTTCGATGGGCTTGATCTCCAGCCGCCCGAATTCGATGTTGGGCCGACCACGGCCGGCCTGCCGCCGCGCCAGCGCGTGGATGCGGGCGGTGAGTTCGTCCAGATCGAAGGGTTTGCTCAAGTAGTCGTCGGCGCCCAGGTTCAGACCGGCGATGCGGTCGCGCACCGCGTCGCGCGCGGTCACCATCAACACCGGCGTGTGCTGGCCTTGGCTGCGGATCTGGCGAAGAATTTCCAGGCCATCGATTTGCGGCAGGCCGATGTCCAGCAGGGCCACGTCGTAGCTCTGTGTTTTCAGGGCCGTCGACGCGTGGTTGCCGGTGCGCACCCAGTCGACCTTGAAGCCGGCTTGCTCCAAACCTTTTTCCATGCTGGCGCCCAGCATCGCATCGTCTTCGGCAAGAAGGAGTTTCATGTTTTCACTCTGGAGTGGGCCGGTTCACATGGGAACCCTGGTGTGAACAAGGCCCGGAGACAGTATGCATCGACATGGCGAAACAAAAAAAGCGGGTCAGGGCCCGCTTTCTGAGAGGAACCGAGCGACCGGTCAGGCCTTG
>NZ_JBFJMY010000634.1:0-1906 GCF_041633695.1 Hydrogenophaga sp. | reverse complement strand
TATGGGGCTGCACATCCGGCAAAAACTGTCCTCGCTGGGGGCGATTTTCGCTTTCGACGCCTTCTGCCGCGCAGGCTCCTAGCCCATTTCGTGCGCGCAGCATGCGCCAGCCCAGGTACACCAGATAAGCAGCGCCTATCCATTTCACCAGGGTGAAGAGCCAGGGCAGGGTGTGCAGGATCACGCCCAGCCCCAGAATGGACGCGCTGGCCAGCAGCACCAGGCCGATCTGGTTGCCCAGGGTCGAGAGCAGACCAGCCCGAAAGCCGCGCGTGGCGCCGTTGCGCAGCGCCAGCAGCACGGCGGGGCCCGGGGTGGCCGCAGCCAGCCAGGCGATCAGCGCATAGGCGAACAAGGCATGCGAGCCCAGGCCGGTCATGGGTTCAGGCGCGGGGGGTGGTCTTGCGCATCAGTGTGGATTTACCGAACAGGCTTTCGATCAAATCCACTGCCACCTGCGCGGTGCGGTTGCGCACGTCCAGCGCCGGGTTGAGTTCCATCACATCCAGCGAAGCGAGCAAGCCGGTGTCGGCGATCATTTCCATGCACAGCTGCGCTTCGCGGTAGGTGGGGCCTCCGGGCACAGTGGTGCCCACGCCGGGCGCGATTTCGGGGTCGAGAAAATCCACGTCAAAACTCACGTGCAGGTGGGTGTTGTCGTCCAGGCCCGCCAGCGCGGTTTCCATGGTGTGGCGCATGCCCATTTCGTCGATGTAGCGCATGTCGAACACCTCCAGGCCGGCTTCGTGCACCAGGCGCTTTTCGCCCGCGTCCACGCTGCGGATGCCGATCTGGCGCACCACGGCCGAATCGATGGCCGGCGTGTGCCCGCCTATCGACGTGAGTGCGGCCGGGCCCCGGCCACACAGCGCCGCCACCGGCATGCCGTGGATGTTGCCGCTGGGCGTGAGCGACGCGGTGTTGAAATCGGCGTGTGCGTCCAGCCACAACACCCGCAGCTTTTTGCCGTTTTCCCGGCAATGGCGCGACACCGCGCTGATGGAGCCGACGCCCAGACAGTGGTCGCCACCGAGCACGATCGGCAACTGCCCTTGTGACAGCTCGGCCAGCACGGCTTCGTGCAAGGTCTGGTTCCAGGCCACCACTTCAGCCAAGTGGCGGTAGCCGTCCACCGGGGGCAGCCAGGGGTTGGCGGGGCCGATCAGATTGCCCTTGTCGCTGACCTGGAGTCCATGGCTCTCCAGTACCGCTGCAATGCCCGCGACCCGGAGCGCCTCCGGGCCCATGGACGCGCCGCGCGAACCTGCGCCGATGTCGGTCGGCACGCCAATCAGGCTGATGTGGTTTTGCATGCCGCTATTGTGGACCGGCGGGGCTGCAACGGCGTGTCTGGGGCGGCAGGGGCGTCCGATCTGGGTTGGATTCGAACGGACGAGCCGGGCGCGTTGTGGCGGCTTTCACACGAAAACCACCCGCTGTTTTGTATCAAATGGTTTGTCGGTGCCCGCCTTTGGCGGGCCGAAAACCCGTTGTTTGGCCGGTTTGTAGCCGCTCGGTCTCGCACGGGCACCACTCATCGGTGATACGCCGTTACCTCTGCAACGGGTCGCGCTTGATTTGCGCACCAGCCGGACGAGATACTGTTTTCTTTCCCATGAACCGGCCCCTCTACCCCGGTGTGGTCGTTGGCGGGCAGACCTGTTCCGCGCCGACGACCCCGTTCCGGCTTGTAGCGCTGCGGCCCAGGTTCTTGCTTTGTTGTTCCATATCTATCAGGGGATATTCCCAGTGAATCCATCCACCATGCCCTCCACTTTTTCCGGCCGGTCTCAGGCGCTGCCAGCGTCTCGCCATACCTTGGCCTTGCTGTTCGCTGCCGTGCTCACAGGTTGGGGGGGTGGCGGCGCAACAGAAACGGTGGCTGGTGCCCCGGCACCAGCCCCGG
>NZ_JBFJMY010000633.1:0-1941 GCF_041633695.1 Hydrogenophaga sp. | reverse complement strand
GGGTTTCGTGCCGTCTCGGACGTGAACCTGTCGGTGCAAGAGGGCAGTATCCATGCACTCATAGGCCCGAACGGCGCAGGCAAAACCACCTGCTTCAACCTGCTCACGCGCTTCATCGACGCCACCGCTGGGCGCATCCGCTTCCAAGGGCAAGACATTACCCGCACGCCGGCAGACGCGGTGGCGCGCCTTGGCCTGGTGCGCTCTTTTCAGATTTCGGCCGTGTTTGGCCAGTTGAGCGTGTTCGAGAACGTGCGGCTGGCGGTGCAGCGCCGACGCGGCCATTCCATGGACTGGTGGCGCAGCGACAGCGCTCTCGCGCAATACAACGACCGCACCCACGCGCTGCTGGCCGAAGCGGGCCTGACCGAGTGGACCATGCACCACGCCGGTGAACTTCCTTACGGCCGCAAGCGCGCGCTCGAACTGGCCACCACGCTGGCGCTGGAACCCAAGGTGCTGCTGCTCGATGAGCCCATGGCCGGCATGGGCGCCGAAGACATCGCCCACGCCGCCGCGCTCATCCGCCAGGCTGCGCGCGGGCGCACGGTATTGATGGTGGAGCACAACCTCTCGGTCGTTGCCGACCTGTGCGACCGCATCACCGTGCTGGCACGCGGCGAAGTGCTGGCCGAAGGCGACTACGCCACGGTGTCGCGCGATGCGCGCGTGATCGAGGCCTACCTCGGCCACGGCCACGCCGGACAACGCAAACACAACAACAGCAACAACCCAGAGGCATCGCATGGCTGAGCCACTGTTGATTTTGAAAGATGTACAGGCCTGGTACGGGCCGAGCCAGGCGCTGCATGGTGCCAGTGTGGAGGTGCGCGAGGGCGAACTGGTTACGCTGCTGGGCCGCAACGGTGCCGGTAAATCCACGCTGCTGAAAACGGTGATGGGCATGGTGGACCGCCGCGAGGGTTCGGTCCGCTTCAAAGGACAAGAGCTGATCGGCATGGCGCCGCACCACATTGGCCGCCTGGGCCTGGCATTCTGCCCGGACGACCGGGGCATTTACGCCTCGCTGTCGGTGCGCGAGAACCTGCGCCTACCGCCTGTGGTGGCCGCTGGCGGCATGAGCGAGCAGGAGCTCTACGACCTGTTCCCCAATCTGGCGCAACGCGCCAGCTCGGCGGGTACGCACCTCTCGGGTGGCGAGCAGCAGATGCTGGCGATCGCACGCATCCTGCGCACCGGCGCGCGCGTGCTCTTGCTCGACGAACCCACCGAGGGACTGGCCCCGGTGATCGTGGACCGCATTGGCGAGTTGATCCGCCAGCTCAAGGGGCGCGGCTACACCATCGTGCTGGTGGAGCAAAACGTGCACTTTGCAGCCGAATTGGCCGACCGGCACTGCCTGATGGAATCGGGCCGCATCACCGACACCTTCGATGCGGCCACGCTGCTGCGCGATTTCGATGCGATCACCGCACGCATAGGTGTGTAGAAATGAAAAAGCTGCTTTTGGGTGAGATGCCCGTGATCCGAACCACAGGGAAGCTGGCTTTGGCAGGCCGCAGGCGCTGCTCCCTTGCGTTGCCGGCGAATGTGGTTTCAACGCCTGGCGCGATAGTCCGAGGGTCGAAATCCGGTCAGGCGTTTGAAGGTATTGGAGAAGGCGAACGGATTCATGTACCCGACCTCGCGGGCGATGCTTTCGATCTTCTCTTGGGTGGTGGCCAACAGGTGCGCCGCGTGGGCGATGCGCAGGTTCGTGAGCTGCTTGCCTGGACTGCGGCCCAGGCTTTTTTGACACAGCCGGCGCAAATGCTCTTCGCTGATGCTGGCCAGGGCCGCCAACTCGGTCAGCGTCCAGTCGTGGGCGAGATCCGTCATCACGGCGTTCCACACCTGCACCAGGCGCGGCTCGCGTTGCAGCGGCTCAAGCAGACGCGACACATAACGCTCGATCACATCGACCCACACCACGCAGGTGCC
>NZ_JBFJMY010000632.1:0-1948 GCF_041633695.1 Hydrogenophaga sp. | reverse complement strand
GGTCCCCCAGCTTGAGGCCCAGTTCCTCGGCCAAGCCAACTTCCACGCTCAGGGCGGCGGCTTCGTTCTCGGTCCACCGCCCCGCCACCACTTCGTTGTGGGGCGGCTGCAGCGCGGTGTTGGAGAGGTTGAATTCGCGCTCCACCAAGCGCTGCGCCCGGTCGCCCTGGAACGCCTCGGGCACCACCGCTGCGCCGTTGATGCTGACCAGACGGCCCCGGATCATGGGGTACCAGTCGAAGCGCTGCACCCCCGCCTGGCGCAAGGCCTGCTGGAAATCGTCGCCCTGTTCGGGCTGTACGTTGATGACGAAACGGTTGGGCGCGTCCGGTGGTGTGGCATTGCGCCAGCTGGAGATCAGGTCGGTGCGCAGCAGCACCAGCAAAATGAGCGCCAGCAAGCCCACCGCCAGCGCACTGATCTGCACCACCGCGTAGGCTGGGCGGGCCGATATCTGCCGCGTGGCCAGCACCAGGGCGCGCGGCGCGGTGGCTTCGTTCACACTGGCCCGCAAAAGGCGCACGGCGGCGTAGCTGGCGAGCGCGAACACCAGCACGGCCACGGCAAAGCCTACGACGGCAATCAAGCCCAGCAACCAGTCGCGGCTGGCGACCAGCAGCAACACCGAGAATCCGGCCACACCCAGGCCCAGCACCGCCAAGGTGGCGGGTTTGAGCTGACCGACATCGCGGCGGATCACACGCAGCGGCGGCACCTGGGCCAGCTGCAAGACCGGCGGCAAGCCAAACGCCACCATCAGCGTGAGTCCCATGCCCAGACCGAGGAACACCGGCGCAAACCCGGCTGCGGGCAAGGACGATTCGACCAAGCCGGCCAGCAAGAGCACAAACACATGGTGCACCGCATAGCCCAACACCACGCCCAACAAACTGGCCAGCAGGCCGATGAGCACGAATTCGAAGCTGTAGGCGCGGGTCATGGTGGCCTGCGACAGCCCCAGCACCCGCAGCATGGCGCAATCGTCCAAGTGGCGCTGGGCAAAGCCGCGCGCCGCGATCGCCACCGCCACCGCCGACAGCAGGGCCGCGAGCAGCGCCACCAGATTCAAGAATTTCTCGGCCCGGTCCAGCGTCTGCCGCATCTCCGGTCGTCCGCCCTCCAGGGATTCCAGGCGCACGCCGCGCAGATCGTGCTGCGCCAGCTCGGCCTCTGCCCATTGCACATACGTCTTCACCGGGGCATCGGCCCCGGCCACCGCCAGGCGGTAGGTCAAGCGGCTGGCCGGCTGCACCAGGCCGGTGGCCGGCAGGTCGCTCTGGTTGAGCATCACACGCGGCGCAAAGCTCATGAACCCGGTGCCACGGTCGGGCTCCACCACAATGATTCGGGCAATGCGCAAGCTGGCGTCACCCAGCAACAAGGACTGCCCCATCTTCAAATCCAGTGCCACCAGCACAGCAGCGTCGACCCAGACCGTGCCGGGCGCGGGAATGTCGCGCGTGGCCGCATCGGGCGCGTCGGGCGCATCGGCTACCCGCAAGCTGCCGCGCAAGGGGTACCCAGTGCCCACCGCTTTCAAAGCCACGAGTTTGGCCGCACCACCCAAGTCGTCGGGCGCCCGGCCCATGGTGGGAAAGCCCAGCGTCTGCACCGATTGCAGGCCCAGCGCCCGCGCCCGCTCTTCGAACACAGCGGGGGTGGCGTTGTCGCTGCGGATCACCGCGTCGCCACCGATCAGCGCACGCGCATCGCGCGCCAGACCCGCTTGCAGGCGGTCGGCGAAAAAGCCCACCGCCGACAAGGCTGCCACGGCCAGCGTCACCGCCACCAGCAAAAGCCGCAGCTCGCCAGCGCGCCAGTCGCGCAACAAAGATCGCCAGCCAAGCTGCCAGAAAGAAGGGGGAATGTGTTGCATCGCGCAACCTTAGCGCATCCGGCCAGCTCTTGCCCGCGCCGGACTTTGAGGATGGCCGGTTGTTGCACCGTG
>NZ_JBFJMY010000631.1:0-1952 GCF_041633695.1 Hydrogenophaga sp. | reverse complement strand
GGTGGATGGGGTGCCATTCGGCACGATGGGCCCACCCGCTTCGGACACCCCAAGGCGGCAAGGTCATGGCACACCCGGCACAATCGCCGCATGCCGTTTTTCCGCGACCTGAATCTTTCCGCTGCCACCGCCGGCTTTGTCGCGGTGCTGGTGGGTTTCACCAGTTCGGTGGCGATCGTGTTCCAGGCCGCGCAGGCCTTTGGCGCCACGCCCGCGCAGATCACTTCCTGGATGTGGGCGCTGGGCCTGGGCATGGGCCTGTGTTCGGCGGTTCCGTCGCTGATCCTGCGCCAGCCGGTGATGGTGGCCTGGAGCACGCCGGGTGCGGCGGTGCTGGCCACCGCCGGTCTGGCCGGTGGGTTCACCATGGCGCAGGCGGTGGGGGCGTTCATCGTGAGCGCTGCGCTCATCATGCTGGTGGGCGCGACCGGTTGGTTTGAGCGCATCATGAACCGCATCCCGGTGGCCATTGCCTCGGCTTTGCTGGCCGGGGTGCTGGCGCGCTTCGGCTTGCAGGCTTTTGCGGCGGCGCAGACGGCGCTGCCGCTGGTGCTGCTGATGTTGTTTGTCTACCTGCTGGGGCGGCGCTTGATGCCGCGTTATGCCGTGGTGCTCACGCTGGTCGCGGCGGTGGGCTATGCGGTACTCCAGGGGCAGTTCAACAGCGCGGCCGTCACGCTGGAATTCGCCCGCCCGATTTTCACCATGCCCGAGTTTAGTCTGGCCGCCACCGTCAGCCTGGCCCTGCCTTTGTTCGTGGTCACCATGGCTTCGCAAAACCTGCCGGGTGTGGCCGCGATTCGCACGGCGGGCTACAACAACATGCCGATCTCCCGCGTCATCACCCTGACCGGCGTGGCCACACTGGTGCTGGCCCCCTTTGGCGCGTTTGCCCTCAATCTCAGTGCCATCACCGCCGCCATCTGCATGGGACCCGAAGCGCACCCCGACCCGCAAAAGCGTTACACCGCTGCCGCGGTCTGTGGCGGCATCTATGTGCTCATCGGCTTGTTTGGTGCGGCCATCACCGGGCTCTTGATCGCGTTCCCCCAAGAGCTGGTGCTGGCCATTGCCGGCCTGGCCTTGTTGGGCAGCATCGGGGGCGGTCTGCACGCCGCATTGCGGGAAGACAGCCACCGCGAAGCCGCGCTCATCACCTTTCTGGTCACGCTCAGCGGCGTGGTCATTGCGGGCATTGGCTCCGCCTTCTGGGGTGTGGTGGCCGGTGCCCTCGCGCTTTTGATTCAACACTTCCGTTTCAGGACATTGCCACCATGAACATCCTCGTCATTGCCGATCCGCTCGCGTCTTTCAAGATTTACAAGGACACCACCTTTGCCATGATGCGCGAGCTGCAGCGCCGGGGCCATGCGCTGGCGGCTTGCGAGCCGCAGCACCTGAGCTGGCGCAGCGGGCAGGTGGTCAGCGCCCGGGTGCGGCACATCACGCTCACGGGCGACAGCGCCAACTGGTTCGATGCCGACAACGAGGCGGTGGAGCCGGTGCACAGCTTCGACGCGGTGCTGATGCGCAAAGACCCGCCGTTCGACAGCGAATACTTCTACGCCACTCACCTGCTGGAGCAGGCCGAGCGCGAAGGCGCGCGGGTCTTCAACAGCCCGCGTGCGCTGCGCGACCACCCGGAAAAACTCGCGCTCATGGAGTTCGCCGCGTTCGCCCCGCCGACCCTGGTGACGCGCTCACCCGACCAGATCCGCGCCTTCCACGCCGAGCACCAGGACGTGATCTTGAAACCGCTGGACGGCATGGGCGGCATGGGCATTTTTCGCGTCGGGTCCGACGGCATGAACCTGGGCAGCATCATCGAAACCCTGAACCAGGGCGGCAGCACCAGCGTCATGGTGCAGCGCTACCTGCCCGCCATCGTGGACGGCGACAAGCGCCTGCTGATCATCGGCGGGAAACCCGCCGACTTCTGTCTGGCGCGCATT
>NZ_JBFJMY010000630.1:0-1952 GCF_041633695.1 Hydrogenophaga sp. | reverse complement strand
GTGGCGCAATTGCTGCAAATGGCCCGGCTCGAACCCGATGCACGCAAGCCCGAGCAGACGCTGGTGCCGCTCGATGCGCTGGTGCGCCAGGTGGTGGGCACCTTTTCGGCACGGGCCGAAGAACGCGGCATCGACCTGGGGGTGGAAAACGCCGAGGCCACGTGGGTGCTGGGCGATCCCCATGCCTTGCGCGCCCTGCTCGACAACCTGGTGGACAACGCCTTGCGCTATACCCCACCCGGTGCCCGTGTCGATCTGCGCCTGCAGGCCGTGGGCGATGCACAAGTGGCGCTGGAAGTGAGCGACAGCGGCCCCGGCATAGCGCAGGCGGACCGGCAACGTGTGCTCGATCGTTTTGTGCGCCTGGCCCACCTCAGCGCAGACGCCAACGCCACGGGCAGCGGCCTGGGCCTGTCCATCGTGCGAGAAATTGCCCTGCGCCACCACGCCGAACTCGCGCTGCTCGACACGCCCGGAGGGGGTCTCACGGTGCGGCTGTTGTTTGCCCGCGCACCCGCGCTGGTTACAGTGGCAACATGAATCCCACTGCTCAACCGCGCTACGCCACCTTGATGGCGGCCACCTGCAATGTGCTCAACCTGGCCCTGCCCGACCGCACTTTTTACGCCGGTCAGAAGCCATACAGCCCGCACGAATTCGAGCGCAAAGTGCAGTGGCTGGGGCAACGCTTCCACAGTTTGAACGCCGACGTGCTGGCGGTTCAAGAAGTCTGGGACGAAGAAGCCCTGCGCGCGGCGGTGGCCCACAGCGGGTTGAACTACAGCTTTGTTTCGGTGCCGGGCGCGGAAAACGGTCCCGGGCAAACCGGTGCGCAAGGCACGCCGCGCGTGGGTCTGGTCAGCCGTTTGAAGGTGCTGTCCGCCGAATCCCTGGTGGAGTTCCCCACCGCCGCCGTGGTGGACGTGCCCGGCCTGGGCGCCCACGTCCGGTTCGAGCGCCCGCCCTTGCTGGCCACGTTGCGCATGAAACATGGGCAAGAACTGCAGGTCATCACCGCCCACCTCAAGTCCAAACGGCCCAAGTTTTTGCAAGACGCCGATGGCAAGCTGGTGGAAGACCCGGACGACCCCAGCACCCAGGCCGTGGCCTCGCTGCGCTCGCTGCTCATGCGCGCCAGCGAAGCCCTGGCGCTGCGCCTGAAGGTGGTGGAACTGCTGCACCGCACCCGCATGCCTTTGCTGGTCATGGGGGACCTCAACGACAGCCCGCACAGCGTCACCACCCAGCTGATTGCCGCCACCTCGCAAGTGGCCTACGACAAGGCCTCGCGCGACACCGCCTTGTTCAGCGCCTGGGACGTGCAAGGCGAGGCCGCGCTGCGGCGCGACGTGGCCTATTCCCACATCCACCAGGGCTACCCCGAGGTGCTGGACCAGTTGCTGGTGAGCGAGGAGTTCGTGGCGACCAGCCGCCGCGCCATCGGCGACGTGCGGCGCGTCGAAGTCTTCAACGACCACCTGTTCGAAGGCCGTGACCGTACTTTGAGCGACCACGGTTTTGTGCGCGCGCTGCTGCGGCTGCGCTTGGATTGAGCCGGCAACGCCTCGTGCCGGGCAACGCTGGCGCCGACCCCGCGGTCATGCCTTCAAGGCCGAACGCCGCATCAACAAGAACGCCGCCGGCACCACGAACATCGACAGCAGCGGTGCGGTCAACATGCCACCCACCATGGGCGCGGCAATGCGCTGCATCACTTCACTGCCGGTCCCCGTGCCCCACATGATGGGCAACAAGCCCGCCAGGATCACGGCCACCGTCATGGCTTTGGGCCGCACACGAAGCACCGCCCCTTCGCGGATCGCGTCCAGCAAGTCGGCTTCGCTGGTCTGGCCCCGCTCCTGCCGGGCGGTCCAGGCCAGTTTGAGATACATGAGCATGATCACGCCGAATTCGGCCGCCACGCCCGCCAGCGCAATGAAGCCCACCGCTCC
>NZ_JBFJMY010000629.1:0-1956 GCF_041633695.1 Hydrogenophaga sp. | reverse complement strand
TAACCCAGCGCCACGCCACTCCCCCGCAACATCGTCGGCAGCGCTTCCCACACCCCAATCCACCGCCAGCTTCCCGTGCCGTACGAAGCGGTGAAAGCTGGAATGAGGCCAATCCCGCACCTGCCCCACCAGTCCATGCTTGACTGGGTTGAAATGGATGTAGTCCACATGCTGGGAGAAGTCATCCTCGTCACGAATCCGGTGCTCCCAGAATCGCCGCTGCCAGATTCCGCGCTCCCCCTTGGCCTGGCGGCTGAGAGAGCGGCGCTCATCCATCGGCACGGCACGCGAGAAATGCGATTTGATCTGCTGCCACCGCACAGAAAAGTCACCGTCGTCCTGCGGCAAAGTCCACAGTGCATGCAGATGATCTGGCAACACCACCATGGCATCGATTGCAAACGGGTGTGCCGCGCGCGTTTTTTGAAACGCCTCGCGCAATGCGTCCACGTGGTCCACCAACAAGGTGTTGCCCCGTCGCTCGGCGAGATTCACGGTGAAGAAGTAGGTCGCACCTGCAAGGCGGTCACGGATGTAGCGGCGCATGTTTGGAGACGGAAAGAGAGATCCTCAAATGGATCGCAACCATGCTGGGTTACGCTGCGCTAACCCAGCCTACGGGGCTAACCCAGACTACCGGTCTGCATCGCATTTGGCGCGCAGCGGCTCACCGCAACTCGTACTCAAACGTGCTCACCACCCGCAACCGTTTGCCGCGTGAGCTGCCGTCGTCGTAGTCGTTGCCATCGTCGCCGGTGATGCGGATCACGCCCTGGTTGGCGCTTTTCAGTTCACCGAGGCGGGCGCCGGCTTCGGCGGCGAATTTGTCGGCTTGCTCGCGGGCGTTGCGGGTGGCTTCGGCCAGCAGCGGGGCTTTCACGTCGTTGAAGCCGCGCAACTGGTAGCGCGGGCCGCTGCGGCCATCGTTTTCACCGCCGAGCTGCACACCGGCCTGGATCAGCGGGTCCAGCGCCAGCGCAGCTTTTTCGACCTCGGCCACGCGTGCCGATTTCACCAGCACCTGGCCGCTGCCGTTGAAGCGGAACGGCACATTGCCTTGCGCGTAGTCGCGGGCCAGCAGGTCTTGCACCTGCAGCGGACGCGCCTGCAGTTCTTCGTCGGTAAAGCCCTGCTGCTTCAGAAAGGCCAACACCTTTTCGCGGTCGGCTGACAAAGCTTGTTGCACGCTGCCGAAGTCGGACCCGGCGCGGCGAAAGCCCAGGGTCCAGATGGCGTAGTCACTCTCCACGTCTTTTTCGGCCAGGCCTTTGACGGTGACCGAGCGGTCTGACATGCGAAAGCGCTCCAGGCCCTGGTGCACAGACCAACCGGCAAAGGCGATACCGGCGGCGATCAAGAGTGCGGTGAGTACGCGGGACAAAACGGTCATCGGTGGTTCCCCCTGTGTCAACAACAAAACAAGTGCGAGAGCGCCCGACCGGGCGCCGCGCAACGAACATCTTAGACCGAGCCGAGGGCGCTATGCTCAACAGCGTGACCTCATCCCCGCCCGCACCCACCCCACGGCCCAGGCGCATTGCCCACCTGGACATGGACGCCTTTTTTGCGTCGGTGGAGCTGCTGCGCTACCCGCAGCTCAAAGGCTTGCCGGTGGTGATCGGCGGCGGGCGGCGGCGCGAAGACGATGTGTTGAGCCGGCTGCGCGAGGCCTACCCGGATCAGGACTGGAGCGGCACCACGCTGGACCGGGTGCCGGTGGAATTTTTCCCTCGTCTGGCCAGCTACACCGGGCGCGGCGTCATCACCACCGCCACCTACGCCGCGCGTCAGTTCGGCGTGGGCTCGGCCATGGGGCTGATGAAAGCGGCCAAGCTGTGCCCGCAGGCGATTCTGCTGCCGGTGGACTTTGACGAGGTGCGGCGCATCTCGCGCCTGTTCAAGGGCACCATCACCGAGATCGCCCCCGTCATGGAAGACCGGGGCATCGACGAGGTC
>NZ_JBFJMY010000628.1:0-1958 GCF_041633695.1 Hydrogenophaga sp. | reverse complement strand
GTGGGTTGGCGATCGAGAAGGCCCGGCTTTGCCCCAGGCCGGGGATGACCAACTGCACATATTGCCCCGCCTGGAAATGGATCGGTGTGTCGAGCTTGAGATGCAAGGCCTTGATGGTGGGCGTGAGAACCTCGATGCATTCCACCGTGGCGCCGAAGTCGCGCACGGGAATCATCTCCGCATCGGGCTCTTCCTCCATATCAACTTCGATGGTGGTGTCGCTCTGCAGCGTGCAGGAACAAGCCAGCGTCTTACCCTCGTCGCGCTCAAAATCCATCAACGCAAAGGGGTTCGCCGCACCGTGATCGACCTCGCCTTCGAGCACCTGCACTTTGCAAGTGCCACACAAGCCATGGCAGCAGGCGTGTGGAATGTAGATACCCTGGCGCAACGCGGCGTCGAGCACGGTCTGGTCTTCCTCCACGTCGATCGTGGCACCCAGCGGTTCTATGGTGACTTGGTACATGAGAAAAGAAGGTGGAACGGGTGAAAGAACGACGGCTCTGACCGCTTGCGGTACCCTGGTGTGGGTGGCCGCCGACCGGTGCGATGCACTAGCTGCCGCTGCCTTTGATGCCGGTGAGCCCGGGTGAACGGAAACGGATGGCGTCCTTGTGCTGCAAACCGTTGTCGGCCAACGACTTGGTCGGGTCGGGCTTCCAGGCTTGACCGTTCTTCTTCCATTCGGCCTTGTCCCAGTCGATCTGGGCGAAGTCGGGGTGGTAGCCAAAGATGCCCGGCAATATGCCGCTGGCCAAGGCGCCAAAGGGCGTGTCCGGCGGCAACGGTAGACAGAACGGTGCGCAGAACAACAGATGGCCTTCCCAGCCGATGTAGAGCAAAGGCGCGGGAAAGTTTTCGTGCACATCTTTCACCGGAAAGTCGTAGGGTTTGAGGGCAACGACGCTCATTTCACTTCTCCCTTCACAGCTTCGCCGCGCCAGGCAGCGAAGTTCTTCTGATCTTCCGAGCCTTCGAAATCGAAGTTGTCCCGGCCCACGTTCATCTCGTAGTAATCGAGCACGGCCATCAGCGGATCAAAGCCTTCGGCGGTTGGGTCGGTTCCCGGTTTGAAGCAGTTGCCCTGGTAGATCTGGTGCACGGGCAACCAGCTTTGCACGTACTTTTCGGGCTCGTGATCGAAGATGCCTTTGCAGTGATCGGAACAGAAGTGGTAGCGGTTGCCCAGGTATTCCGAATCGCGGTAGCAGATCTGGGTCGGGTCGCCCTCTTCGGTGAACATCATTGGAATCTGGCAGGTGTTGCACAGCATGGGCAGCGTCTTGTTGTAGAAGCGGTTGCCGGCTTGCTGCTGCTCGCGCAAGTGCTCCAGGCGTGGGCGGTAGTACTTGTCAAAGCTGTCTGGGTACTTTTCGGACAACCACTGCATTTCTTCTTCGCTCGGCACCCAGGTGTGGAAGGGTGCGGCCGCGCTGTAGTTGTAGAAAGTGTTCCAGGCCTGGTGGCTGATGTGGTCCTTGCCTTCGCAGGCTTGCTTCCAACCAGCGGGCTCGCGAATGCCGTAGCGCGCCAGATCTTTGAAGAGCGCGCCGCCGTTGTCTTCGGCGTACATCTCCCAGGCTTCTTTCCAGCTCATCACGCGCTTGGGCAGCATGTAGTCCTGCATCATGGCCACGAGGGTGAGCAGGCGGTAGCCGCGCCAGAACCACTTGTCGATCCAGCCTTGAACGATGGGCACGTTGGCCGGGGCTTGCTCCAGCAGGAACTTGATGCACTCGATGCCCAACGTCATGTGACGCGACTCGTCGCTTTGCGCGCTGAAGCCAAAGGTCACGGTGGACATGTCCCCGTTGTGTGCCGCGCCGCTCATGAACGGCACGAACAACAAGTTGGTGAGCACGTATTCGAACGAAAAGCTCACCGCGACCAGGAATTCAAACGGGCCGCCTGAAATGGCATCTTCAAAGAAGCTCTTGGGCACTGACAGATACCAGACC
>NZ_JBFJMY010000627.1:0-1963 GCF_041633695.1 Hydrogenophaga sp. | reverse complement strand
GTTGGTCTGGAAAGCGATGCCGTCGATCACGCCGATGATGTCGCTGATCTTCTTGCTGCTGTGGTTGATCTCGTCCATGGTCGTCACCACCTGGCCCACCACTTCGCCGCCGCGCGTGGCCACCGCCGCGTTGGCCACAGCCATCTCGCTGGCCTGACGGGCGGCTTCTTCGCTCTGGCGCACGGTGGCGTGGATCTGGCCCATGCTGGCCGCCATTTCCTGCAGGCTGCTGGCCGCCTGGTCGGTGCGGCTGGACAGTTCGCTGTTGCCCACCGCCATCTCCTGGCTGGCGGTCTCCATGCTGCTGGCCGAGGCCTGGACCGATTGCACCATCACCTGCATGCGTTGAAAAACCGCCTGCAACGCCTGACTTCGGGGGCTGCCCATCTGCATGCCTTCCACGTCCAACGCCAAGCCGTCCGGGCGGTCCACCGCAGCCATCAGCCGCGACAACTCCTCGCCTTCCCGGGCCGTGCGCGCCAAGGCGCCCGCCAGCACCACCTCCAGCGCCGTTTGGGCCACCACGTAGGCGGCGTGGATCATGATGCGGCCAAAATCCGGCTGGGTGATGCAATAGAAACCAAGGCCGGCCGCCTGCAAACGGTCAAAAAGCACGTGGTGCACCGCAAACAAAACGGCGGCAAAGACGATCGGCCGCCAATCGAGATAGACCAGCAGCAAGGCCAGCGACACAAAAACGCCAAAATGGTATTCCAGCTCCCCATGCGCCAACTGGATGTGCAAGGCCACCATGCCGACCAGGGCAAAAGCCAGCACCATCCGCGCCGCAAAGTTGCCGCGACCGAATACGTAGGCGGCCACACCCATGCCCGCAAACACCAGAGCGCCCACCACAGCCAGCTCGAGCTCGTAGTAGGCGTAGCCGATGGGTACTGCGGCCACGGCACCCAGCAAGAGGCCCAGGAGCACGATCCGGTCACCCATTCTGTTGCGACGGCTTTCTGTTGGGTGGTCTGACCCGTGCAAAGTTTGTGAAGTGTTTGTCATGTAGCTCTTTCCACGGTGGGAGGGGGGTGCGTGACGCCAGCTTGGGTCGACCCACGCACCAGCACCTGGACCGCTAACGGATTCAGAAATTTTCCCAGTCGCCCAGGTCGTCACCGGCATGGGCGGTGGCCAACACCGGCGCTGCGCCGGCGGCGCCAGACGGCGTGGCGGAAGTCGGGGGGCGCGCTGGAACGGGCGCACGGATGGGCGTGGGCCGGGCCGCAGCGGTCGGCGCCCCTGCGTCTGCGCGCTGCACACCACCAGGGACCACACCACTGCGCGCCAGCTTGCCGGGCTCCGGCAACTGCGCCTGGTTGCTCTTGGGCACCGGCAGGCGCGCTTGGGCCGCCGTTTCGTCGCCCTCCAGGCGGAACACCTGGGCCACACCGATCAGGCGGCCCGCCTGCTCTTTCAGGCTCTCGGCGGCGGCCGCACTTTGCTCCACCAGGGCTGCGTTCTGCTGCGTCATGCGGTCCAGTTGACCCACTGCGCTGTTGAGCTGTCCGATACCGTCGCTTTGCTCGCTGGCGGCCGCAGAAATTTCACCCATGATGTCCGACACCCGCTGCACCGAGCCCACCAATTCGTTCATGGTTTCTCCGGCATCGGCCACCAGGCGCGAACCGATCTGCACCTTGTCGACACTGTTGTTGATCAAGCCCTTGATCTCTTTGGCCGCCTGGGCGCTGCGCTGGGCCAGGCTGCGCACTTCGCTGGCCACCACCGCAAAACCCCGGCCCTGCTCGCCGGCGCGCGCCGCCTCCACCGCCGCGTTGAGCGCCAGGATGTTGGTCTGGAAAGCGATGCCGTCGATCACGCCAATGATGTCGCTGATCTTCTTGCTGCTGTGGTTGATCTCGTCCATGGTCACCACCACCTGGCCCACCACTTCGCCACCGCGCGTGGCGATTTCAGCGGCGGTCGAGACCAGCTGGTTGGCCTGGCTGGCCGCGTC
>NZ_JBFJMY010000626.1:0-1966 GCF_041633695.1 Hydrogenophaga sp. | reverse complement strand
CTGGGCCAGCGAAGACGCACTGGCCTTGCGCGCCGCCTCCACCGTGCAGGTGCCGCCCGAGCTGGACAACCCGGTGCTGCTGCCCGATCCGCTGTCGCCGCACATCGCGGCCGCGCGCGCCGGGGTGGCCATTGACGTGCCCCACATCGTGGCCTGTTTCCAGCGCTTGGCCGAGCGCGCCGACTTTGTTGTGGTGGAGGGAGCTGGCGGCTTTTACGTGCCCTTGTCCGACCAACTGACCGGCGCCGACCTGTGCCAGGCCCTGGGTCTGCCGGTGGTCTTGGTGGTGGGCTTGCGCCTGGGCTGTTTGAACCACGCTCTGCTGACGGCGCAGGCCATTCGCGCACATGGGCTCGAACTGGCGGGCTGGGTGGTCAACCGCGTGGACCCCGACATGCTGTGCCCGCAAGAGAACATCGACTGGCTGCGAGGCCGGCTGAACGCCCCCTTGCTGGCCGACTTGCCCTACCAGCCCAAGGCCCAGACCGCCACGGAGCCGGCGTTCCACTTCCCCCCTGAATGGCTATGAACACTTCCTGGATCGACGAATTTCCCAGCCGCATCGCCGAGCTGGACGCGCAGCACCTGCGCCGCCGCCGCCGCGAGGTGACGCCCGGCGAGGGCGCGCATCTGTGGGTGGATGGCGAACCTCTGCTGGCCTTTTGCAGCAACGACTACCTGGGCCTGGCCCAACACCCGGCGCTGGTGGCGGCGGCTTGCGAAGGCGCGCAGGCCTTTGGTGTGGGCGCTGGCGCCTCCCCGCTGGTGAGCGGCCACAGCCAGGCCAATGCCGATCTGGAACGCGAGCTGGCCGCCTTTGTTCAACTGCCCAGGGCCTTGTACTTTTACGCCGGTTACGCCACCAACATCGGCATCGTGCCGGCGCTGGTGGGCGAAGGCGATGCCTTGTTCTCCGACGCGCTGAACCACGCCTGCCTGATCGACGGCGCGCGTTTGTCCCGCGCCAGCATCCACCGCTTTGCACACGCCGACCTTGCGGCGCTCGAAAGCCTGCTGGCCCAGAGCACCGCGCGGCGCAAGCTGGTGATCAGCGACGCCGTGTTCAGCATGGACGGCGACGTGGCCGACATTCCGGCGCTGCTGGCGCTGTGCGAGCGCTTCGACGCCCTGCTGTTGCTGGACGACGCCCACGGCTTTGGCGTGCTGGGGCCACAAGGGCGGGGCGCGCTGGCGGCGGCCGGGTTGACCGGCACTGCCGCTTCCAAACGGGTGCTCTACATGGCCACGCTGGGCAAGGCAGCGGGCGTGGCGGGCGCTTTTGTGGCGGGCGACGACGCCTTGGTGGAGTGGTTGCTGCAAAAGACGCGCAGCTATATTTTTGCCACCGCCGCACCCCCCATGCTGGCCAGCGCGCTGCGCGCCAGCCTGCGGCTGATCGAAGCCGAAGATGGGCGGCGGCGCCATTTGAACGCGCTCATCGCCCGTTTGCGCCAAGGGCTGGCGCAGGGTTTGCAGGGCCACCATTGGCGCCTGGGCGCCTCGCACACCGCCGTGCAGTCGCTGGTCATCGGACCCAACGACCAGGCCCTGGCCGTGATGGAAGGTCTGCGCCAACGCGGCATCTGGGTGCCCGCCATCCGGCCGCCCACGGTGGCGGTGGGCACGGCCCGTCTGCGCATCGCTTTGTCGGCGGCGCACAGCGAAGCCGATGTGGACGCTCTGGTGCAAGCCTTGCTGGCCTTGTCGCGCCCCGCTGCCGTGGCCGAGTCCGCCGAAGCGGTGGTCTAACGCGGTTCAGGTCGGCACGAACGGCGCGTTCAGAAACCCGCGAAAGCGCGCCCGCCCACCCCGCGTGGGCGCTGCGCTCAAACGGTAGCCGGGAAAGCGCTGCAAAAAGCGTCCGATCGCCACCCGCCCTTCCAGCCGCGCCAGGCTCAGGCCGGCGCACTGGTGGATGCCAAAACCAAAGGCCAGGTGCTTGTTGTTCTCGCGCCCGAGATCGAGG
>NZ_JBFJMY010000625.1:0-1991 GCF_041633695.1 Hydrogenophaga sp. | reverse complement strand
GTCGACTACCAACAAGAAGGGCTGCCCAAGGCAGCCCTTCTTGTTGGTAGAGGCTCAAAACCAGTCTTACTGCCGAAGAATCTTCTCCATGGGTTTTCCTTTGGCGAGTTCATCAACCAGCTTGTCGAGCTGGCGAATCTTTTGCATCAGCGGATCCTCGACCGCCTCCACCCGCACACCGCAGACCACGCCTTTGATCAGCGCTCTGTTTGGATGCAGTGCTGGGGCTTGATCAAAAAACGCTGTGAAGTCCGTTCTCTGCTCGATCTGATGCAGCAGACCCGCTTGGTCGTACCCGGTCAGCCAGCAGATGATGCGGTCAACCTCTTCCTTCGTGCGTCCCTTTCGCTCGGCCTTCTTCACATACGCTGGGTACACAGCCGCGAACGGCATCACAAAAATTCGATGTGCGGTCATCTTGGTATGGGTTGATGTCATGAAGCCCAACGGTGGGCGTTCAGCTGACCTGCCACACCCAACCGCGAAACCCAGGGGTTGCCATGCGTACGAAGGCCACCGAGCATCCTCCCGTATGAGCACCAGACTCCCTGCCACCCAAGCCACGCCCGAGTCAAAGGCCCAACCCGAAAGCCACACCGTGCCGCTGTGCCCCGGCGAAGTGCCGACCTGGCTGAGCACACCTCTGTACTGGCAGCGACGAATACGGCCAATGGATGAGGATGAGGGGCTTTGTGCGCGTCCAGCAACGCCCAAGTGTTGAATCGTTCACGCATTTCCCCAGCGAAGAACCGCCAATCAGCGAATGCCGTCCTTTTACACATCTGTTTACATCTTGTCTGCGTATGGTCGGATGAAGCCCGCTCTATCCGACCCATACCAGAGCACCGATTCATGAAGGAACCGACCATGGCAACGCCACTCACAACGCCCCACCCCGTCTCGACCGCCCGGTTGCAGAGCCCGCTTTTGCGCCGCGCCGCCCTGGCATTGCTCCCGATTGCATGCGCTGTGTTCGTGTGGGCCATGCCCGGATCAGCCCGAGCGGCCACGGCGCCAACGGTGGTGGAAGCGGTGCAATTGCCAGCGTGGGTCGAGCATAGTGGCCAACGCCGTCCGGCACAACCTGGGCAGACCTTGGGTGCCCGCGACAGCGCGATCACCGCCGAAGGCGCCCGCATGCTGTTGCGCCTGCCCGACCGCAGCATGGTCAAGCTGGGTGAGAAAACCCAGTTCTTGATCGAAGAGATGGCACAAAGCCGGTCCGGCAAGGTCGACCCCGGCACCCTCAAATCCACGCTTCGCCTGGTCACCGGCATCTTCCGCTACGCCACCGACTACTCCAGCAAGGCCTTGGGGGTGCGGCGCGATCTGTCGCTGAAAATCAATACCGCTACCGTCGGCGTTCGCGGCACCGATTTTTGGAGCATGACGGACGACGCACACGACGCGGTTTGCCTGTTCGAGGGCAAGGTAGAGGTTCTGAGCAGCGCGCAAGGCAGCATCCCGCTGGACAAGCCAGGTGCTTTCTGGCTCACGTTCACCGGCAAACCCGCCACGCCTCCCGGCCAAGCCACACCCGATCAGCTGGCGAAGTTCATCGCCCAAGCCGAGCTCACACCGGGCGCTGGCATCGCACTTGAGGGGGGACGGTGGCGCGCGGTCGCGGCTTTGCTGAGCAGCGGTGTCGAGGCCGCTGCGCTGCGCGAGCGGCTGCGCACGGCCGGATATCCGGCCGACATCTTGGTCAAGCGCGGGCGGTATGAGGTGCGCATCAACGACCTCGCGACCGAGCAAGACGCGACTTCGGTGCTGGAGCGTTTGCAGCAAGCGACCGACCTGACCGCAGACGGTGCGCGCGTGGCGCTGGCTTCCAGCTGAGCCCTGCACCAAGCCATCAAGGCGAGCAGGTCCTAGGAGCCTGCGCGGCAGAAGGCGTCGAAAGCGAAAATCGCCCCCAGCGAGGACAGTTTTTGCCGGATGTGCAGCCCCATAGCCCGGCTATGGGGCAAATAGACGGTGAAAAATGGACT
>NZ_JBFJMY010000624.1:0-1997 GCF_041633695.1 Hydrogenophaga sp. | reverse complement strand
GACAGGCTCAGCCCGAACGATTTTTTGTTTTTGAAAACGAAGCCGCCCAAGCAGTGGCATGCAGAGGGGCCGCTGCTAAATCTCCACCTTCGAACCCAGTTCGATCACCGCGTTGTTCGGCAGCTTCAGGAATTCGGCTGCTGCACCCGCGTTGTGGTGCATCTGGGCAAAGAGCTTTTCGCGCCAGGGCGCCATGCCGCTGCCCAGGGTGGGGGTGACCACGTCGCGCGACAGAAAGTAGCTGGTGGTCATGCTGCCCAGTTCGCAGCCGTGGCCTCGCATCAGCTGCAATGCCTTGGGCACGTCGGGGTCGTTCTTGAAGCCGTAGTGGATGGACACGGCCCAGCAGTCGCGGCCCAGCGGCTCGATCTGCAGGCGCTTGTCCAGCCCGATCCAGGGCACCTCGTGGTTGCGCACCGTGACGAACAGGTTTTGTTCGTGCAACACCTTGTTGTGTTTGAGGTTGTGCAGCAAGGCATTGGGCACCCGCCCCGCTTCGGCACTCAGAAACACCGCCGTGCCCGCCACCCGCACCGGCGGGCTCACGAACACCGCGTCCAGAAAACTGGCCAGATCCAGCGCCTCATCCTGCTGCGCCTGCGACATCAGGCCACGGCCCCGCTTCCAGGTCATCATCAGGGTAAAGACCACGCCGCCGATCATGAGCGGGAACCAGCCACCGGCAAAGAGCTTGAGCAGGTTGGAGCTGAAAAAGGCCAGATCGACCATGAAGAACACGCTGGTGGAGGCCAGACACAGCCACAGCGGGTAACCCCAGCCGTAGCGGATGACGAAGAAGGTGAGCACGGTGGTGATCAACATGTCCAGCGTGACCGCGATGCCGTAGGCCGCCGCCAGATTGCTCGACGAGCGGAACATCACCACCGCCAGCACGATGGCCACGAACAGGCTCCAGTTGACGAAAGGCAGATAGACCTGCCCAGTTTCGCGCACGCTGGTGTGGCGGATGTTCAGGCGCGGCAGGTAACCCAGCTGTATGGCCTGCTTGGTCACGCTGAACGCGCCGGTGATCAGCGCCTGCGACGCGATCACCGTGGCCAGGGTGGCCAGGCCCACCAGCGGCAGCAGCACCCAGGGCGGAGCCATGCGAAAGAACGGGTTGACCACCGCATCGGGCTGCGCCAGCAGCAGCGCGCCCTGGCCAAAATAATTGAGCGTGAGCGCGGGCATGACCACAAAGAACCAGGCTAGCCGGATCGGCCGTTTACCAAAATGCCCGAGATCGGCGTACAGCGCTTCGGCACCGGTCACGCACAGCACCACCGCGCCCAGGATGATGAAAGCGATGCCCGGCTGCTGCCAGACAAACCGCAGCGCGTGGTGCGGGCTGAGCGCCCCCAGAATTTCGGGATGGTTGGCGATCTGCAGCACGCCCAGCACCGCGATGGTGGCGAACCAGATCAGCGTGAGCGGGCCGAAATAGCGGCCAATGCCGCTGGTGCCGCGCTTTTGCAGCGCAAACAGCACAAACAGCACCACCAGCGTGAGCGGCACCACCAGGCCACGGAAATGCGGCGAAATCACCTCCAGACCTTCGACCGCCGACAGCACCGAAATCGCAGGGGTGATGACGCCGTCGCCATAAAACAGCGAAGCCCCAAAAATGCCGACCACCAGCAGAACTTTGCGCAGCTCGGGCTTGTCTTTCACCGCCTGCGAGGCCAGGGCCAGCATGGCGATCAAGCCGCCCTCGCCCGCGTTGTCGGCGCGCAGCACCAACACCACGTACTTCAGCGAAACAATGACCGTCAGCGTCCAGAACAGGATCGACAGCACCCCGTAGACGTTGGCGTGGGTGAAGGGCACATGGCCGGACCCGAAAACCTCTTTGACCGCATACAGCACGCTGGTACCGATGTCGCCATAAACCACGCCGATGGCGCCCAGGGTGAGCGTGGCGGTAGACGATTTGGATGCGGACACAAAAAAGCCCCACACGCAGGGTGCCGGGGTTCAAAGTCGAGAAGAGTCCGATT
>NZ_JBFJMY010000623.1:0-2012 GCF_041633695.1 Hydrogenophaga sp. | reverse complement strand
GTCGAGGCTGACTGCAGCCGGTCAGGTTTGGGCGTGTCCGAATTTTTGTGCAAACGGTTCGGACTTCAGTTGACGGAGATGCGGTCTCCGAACTGAATGGTAAAGCGAGTCAGCGCAGCCTTCCAATCGCGGATGGGCATGGTCCACTTCTGGCTGATGTTGCGCAGGGCCAGGTAGAACAGCTTGGTCAGCGCCTCGTCGCTGGGGAACGAGCCCCGGTTCTTGCTCAGCTTCCTCAGGCCCATGTTCACCGACTCGATGGCGTTGGTCGTGTAGATGACTTTGCGGATTTCCGCCGGGTAGTCAAAGAACGGCGTCAGCCGGCTCCAGTTCCTGCGCCAGGACTGGCCAATGGGCAGGTAGTCCGAGTCCCACTTGGCTTCGAACTCGCCCAGGCGCAGCTCGGCCTCTTCGGAGGTGGCGGCCTGGTAGATGTGGCGCAGGTCCGCCGCAACATCTTTTCTGCGCTTCCACGAGACGTAGTTCAGGCTGTGGCGCACCATGTGCACGATGCACAGCTGAACCACCGCCTTGGGGAACACCGCCTCGATGGCATCGGGGAAGCCCTTGAGCCCGTCAACGCAGGCAATGAAGATGTCCTGTACGCCCCGGTTGCGCAGCTCGGTGACCACCTGCAGCCAGAACTTGGCACCTTCAGTCTGCGCCAGCCACAGGCCCAGCACCTCCTTCTCGCCATTCATGTTGATGCCGATGGCCAGGTACACCGCCTTGACCCGCACCGCGCCCTCGCGCACCTTCACGTGGATGCAGTCCAGGTAGACGATGGGGTAGATGGCGTCCAGCGGGCGAGCTTGCCAGACCTTGACCTCTTCGCTGACGGCGTCCGTCACCGAAGAAATCAGGCTGGGCGAGACCTCGGCGCCGTACATCTCCTGCAGGTGGCTTTGTATCTCGCGCACCGTCATGCCACGGGCGTACAGCGAGATGATTTTGTCGTCGAAGCCACTCCAGCGGGTCTGGTGCTTGGGGATGAGCTGGGGCTCAAAGCTGCCGTGGCGGTCGCGTGGCACTTCGATGGGCAGTTCGCCGAACTCGCCCTTGAGGGTCTTCTTGCTCTTGCCGTTGCGGGTGTTGCCGCTGGCGTTGGCCACGGCCTCGTGGCCTTCGTGACCGAGGTGTTCGGTCAGTTCGGCTTCCAGCGCCTTCTCCACCAGCAGTTTGGTCAGCTGCTTGAGCAGGCCGTTCTCGCCAATCAGGTCTTCAGGCTTCTTGTAGTCGGCCAGCAGGCTGGCCAGCAATTCTTGGGGGACTTCGTGTTTCTTGGTTGTCATTGTGTTTGCGGACAAGCAGGCTCTCGCCTGCGGTGAATTGTCCGTTTACACAAAATTCTGCACACCCTCTGCTCATCAAACTGCCCGAGTTCAAACCCGCCAGCGCGGTCAATGTAATGCAGGCCTTCAGCGACAAGTTGCTGGGCATCGCCGAGCCCATGCGCCAGAGCATGACGTACGACCAGGGTCGGGAGATGGCAATGCACAAGGAGTTGAGCCGTCGTACCGGAATGGCGGTGTACTTCTGTGACCCGCACAGCCCGTGGCAGCGCGGCTCCAACGAGAACACCAACGGGCTGGTGCGCCAGTATCTGCCCAAAGGCACAGACCTATCGGGCTTCAGTCAGGAACAGCTGGACGCCATCGCTGACCAGATCAACAACCGGCCGAGAAAAGGCTTGGGCGTACGATCTCCGCTGGCCGTATACAGCGAGTTGCTCCTCAACAGCCACCAACACTCCACCCTCGTTCATTGAATTCAAGGGTGTTGCACTTCACTTTTGAATCCACCTCTACAGAAGCGGGTGAAGTCCAGTACATTGATACACGTGCTCCCCCTTTCCATTCTTAAGCAACGGAGGCCAGCTGTTGACCTGCAGCATTCGAACCTTTTCGACCTATCTCAATGATGTCGATCGACTTCTAGAGGAAATGCCCCCGCTTTCTGCTCTGGATGGGTGCGTGAGGCGGCTGGCTAAGGTGCTGGGCTTTGATTCGGCC
>NZ_JBFJMY010000622.1:0-2017 GCF_041633695.1 Hydrogenophaga sp. | reverse complement strand
GACACGCACGACCCGGCCAGCACAGCCGGCTCGCCATCCTGCGACAATGCACGCGCCATGAACCCAACCTATGTTTTGACCCTTTCCTGCCAGGACCGCCCTGGCATCGTGCACGCCGTCTCGGGCTTTTTGCTGGAGCGCGGCGGCAACATCGAAGAAGCGGCGCAGTACAACGACCACGACACTGGTTTGTTCTTCATGCGCACGCAGTTCGCCTGCGCACAACTCACACCCGAAGATCTGCGCCAACAACTGGACCAGTTTGCCCAGCCCTTTGAGATGCGCTGGACCCTGCACCGCACCGCCGAACCCGTGCGCACCGTGATTTTTGTCAGCAAGGAAGGCCACTGCCTGAACGACTTGCTGTTCCGCTGGAAAAGCGGTCTGCTGCCGCTGGACATCCGCGCCATCGTGAGCAACCACCGCGACTTCTACCAGCTCGCGGCCAGCTACAACGTGCCGTTCCACCACCTGCCGGTGACCGCGTCCACCAAGGCCCAGATCGAGGCGCGGCAACTCGCCATCGTGCGCGAAGAACAGGCCGAACTGGTGGTGCTGGCCCGCTACATGCAGATTCTGAGCAACGAGCTGTGCCGCGAATTGGCGGGCAAGGCGATCAACATCCACCACAGTTTTCTGCCCAGTTTCAAAGGCGCCAAACCGTATTACCAGGCCCACGACCGGGGCGTGAAGCTGATCGGTGCCACCGCCCACTACGTGACCGCCGACCTCGACGAAGGCCCGATCATCGAGCAGGACGTGGCGCGGGTGGACCACACCGACGCCGTGGAAGACCTGACCGCCCTGGGTCGCGACACCGAAAGCCAGGTGCTGGCGCGTGCCGTGAAATGGCACAGCGAGCACCGCGTGCTGCTGAACGGCCACAAAACAGTGGTGTTCAAATGAACTGGTTTTGCTCGGCGCAGGCAGTACCGCACCGGGCGACGGGCTCATGAGCAACGTGCGCATCCCGCCCATCCAGTGCCTGCTGACTTTTGAAGCGCTGGCGCGCTTGCGCAGCGTCACACAGGCCAGCGAAGAACTGTGTGTGACGCCCAGCGCGGTGAGCCACCGCATCAAACAGCTTGAACAAATTCTGGGCACCAAGCTTTTTGGTCGGGCGGATTTTTCGCTCACCACCGAGGGCATCGAATACCTGGCCCATGTGCGCGATGGCTTGGCCACGCTGCAAAAATTTCCCAGCAACAGCACCGCACCGGGCCGGCGCAAGCTCAAGCTGGCGGTCACGCCCACGTTTGCGCGTTCCATCCTGATGCCCAGGCTCAGGCAGTTTGGCGAGGCCTATCCCGAAATCGACATCACGCTGCAAGTGAGCATTCCGCTGCTCGACGTGGTGGCCGAAGACGCCGACCTGACCGTGCGCTTTGGCACCGGACGCTACGCCGATGTGGAGCACATCTGCCTCATGAAGGACGATGTGACGCCGCTGGCTTCACCCGCCTTCGCGCGCGAGCACGGCCCGTTCGAAGCGCCCGAAGACCTGGAAGGTCTGCCGCTGCTGCGCAGTCCGCTAGAACCCTGGCGCACCTGGTTCGCGGCCCACAACCTGGACTGGCCCGAGCCGGTCGACGGCTCCCAGTTCAACGACATCGGCCTGATGTGCGACGGCGCCGCCGCCGGCATGGGTGTTGCGCTGCTGCGCCTCAAGCTGGCGGCCCCCTGGCTGGAAAACGGCACGCTGGTGCCGCTCTACACCCGCCATGTGCCCAGCCCGCACGCCCACTACCTGTGCTGGCGCACCGGCACCATGGACCGCTGGGAATGCACGGCCTTCGCCGATTGGCTCAGGAAGGCCGTGGGTTAGGGCCTGTTCACTCAATGGTCAGCTGCTGGCCTCGCGACGCGGCCTTTTTAGGCAGCGTGAGCTGCAGCACACCGTGGTCGTACCGGGCCCGTGCGGTGGCGCTGTCAATATCAACCGGCAACTGGAAGCTGCGCGACAAGGCGCCGTAGTAGCGCTCGCTGCGCAGCAGCTTTTCGTCGGTAGATCCACCAT
>NZ_JBFJMY010000621.1:0-2025 GCF_041633695.1 Hydrogenophaga sp. | reverse complement strand
GGCGTCGCCGCTGGTCCAGCTCATCTGGATGTTGCGAAACACCCGCTCGGGGTGCGGCATCATGGCGGTGAAACGGCCATCGGCCGTGGTCACGGCGGTCAAGCCACCCGGGCTGCCATTGGGGTTGAAGGGATAGGCTTCGGTGGCCGCGCCGTGGTGGTCCACAAACCGCATCGCGGCCAGGGCTTTCGCCGGGTCGCCCCGGTGCTTGAAATTGGCAAAACCTTCGCCATGCGCCACCGCAATCGGCAAGCGGCTGCCCGCCATGCCTTGCAGGAACAGGCTGGGCGATTCCAGCACCTCGACCATGGACAGGCGCGCCTCGTAGCGCTCGCTCTGGTTGGTGGTGAAACGCGGCCAGGCCTGGGCACCGGGGATGAGGTCGGCCAGCTCGGCAAACATCTGGCAGCCGTTGCACACGCCCAGGCCGAAGGTATCGCTGCGGCCAAAAAAGCCCTGGAACTGCTCGGCCAGCACCGGGTTGAAGGTGATGGAACGGGCCCAGCCAATACCGGCACCCAGGGTGTCGCCATAGCTGAAACCGCCACAGGCCACCGCACCCTGGAAATCGGCCAGTTTCGCGCGCCCGCTTTGCAAGTCGGTCATGTGCACGTCGTGCGCTTCAAAACCGGCTTGCGTGAAAGCGTAGGCCATTTCCACGTGGGAATTGACACCTTGTTCGCGCAAGATGGCCACCTTGGGGCGCGACAGATTGAGAAACGGCGCGGCCAGGTCTTGGCCCGGGTCGAAGCTCAGGTGCACGTGCGCGCCGGGGTCGCCAGGCAGGCCCGCTGCGGCGTGCTCGGCGTCGGCGCAGGCCGGGTTGTCGCGCTGCTGGTTGATCTTCCAGCTCACGCTGTCCCACACCTGGTGCAGATCGAACAAATCGGCGCTGAACACCGCCTTGGTGTCGCGCCAGACCTGCAGTTGGCCCTTGCCCACGCCGATCACCGCGGTTTCGGGTCGGGTGGTCCCTACAAAATGGCTGTGCTTGGACAAACCGTGTTCGCGCAGGGTTTGCATCACGGCGTTGCGCTCGGCGGTGCGCACTTGCAGCAGCACGCCCAGCTCTTCGCTGAACAAAGCCTTGAGCGTGAGTTCTTCGCGCCGCGCGCTGACCTGGCTCGCCCAGTTCTTGGCGTCGCCCGTTTCCATGCGGCTGTCCGAAATGCCGTCGCCTTCGGTCACCAGCATGTCCACATTGAGCGCCACGCCCACGTGGCCGGCAAAAGCCATTTCGGCTGCAGCCGCGAGCAGACCGCCATCGCTGCGGTCGTGGTAGGCCAGTATCTGGCCCTGGGCACGCAATGCGTTCACCGCGTCGACCAGGCGCACCAGGTCTTGCGCGTCGTCCAGATCGGGCACGTCGCCGCCGGGCTGGTTCAGCACCTGGGCCAGAATGCTGCCGCCCATGCGCTGGCGGCCCCGACCCAGATCGATCAGCACCAGGGTGGTGTCCACGGTCTCTCGGTCCAGCTGCGGGGTGAGTGTGCCGCGCACATCGGCCAGGGTGGCGAAGGCGGTCACGATCAGGCTCACCGGTGAGGTCACCTTTTTCTGGCCGCTGCCTTCGTTCCACTGCGTGCGCATGGACAGGCTGTCCTTGCCCACCGGGATCGAAATGCCCAGGGCCGGACACAACTCCATGCCCACGGCTTTCACGGTCTCGTACAAGGCCGCGTCTTCGCCCGGCTCGCCGCAGGCCGCCATCCAGTTGGCCGATAGCTTGACGCGCGGCAACTCGATGGGCGCGGCCAGCAGGTTGGTGATGGCTTCGGCCACCGCCATGCGGCCTGACGCTGCGGCGTCAAGCGAAGCCAGCGGTGTGCGCTCGCCCATGCTCATGGCTTCGCCACCAAACCCCTGGAAATCGGCCAGGGTGACGGCGCAATCGGCCACCGGCACCTGCCAGGGACCGACCATCTGGTCGCGGTGGCTCAAGCCGCCCACGGTGCGGTCGCCAATGGTGATCAGAAAGCGCTTGGACGCCACGGTGGGGTGGCTGAGCACGTCGATCACGGCTTT
>NZ_JBFJMY010000620.1:0-2031 GCF_041633695.1 Hydrogenophaga sp. | reverse complement strand
GGGTTGGCCGTCCGGCCTTTCAGGGTTGTGGGACTGTCCACAGCAAGCAGTACTTTTCGATCGGCAACTCCAAAAAAAATCGCCCATTCCCGCACCACCCGTCAAAGGGGTTCGGAAATGGACGCCGTTGTCCAGTTGAATGCAGTGGGTGGCGTGCGAGCGCCATCGCCAGATGGAGCCGCCTTTAGCCCCATCCTTGTTGATGGATTACGCACGTTCTGTGCCAATACGCGAGCCGCGTTGCTGCACGCCTGGACGCGCAGGCGGCGTTCGCTGTGGTTGGCGATTTGTCCCCAAAATGGGGCGCTGCAAGAAGCGGATATTCCCGTCTTGGTGCAGATCGGGGGAGGTGCGCGCCCGCCGTTCACACGGCTCAGCGGCAGCGGTCTTTCAGGCGGCGGCTTCCAGCCCGCTGCGGAAGTGCGCTTGCATGCGCTGCACGCTCAGCGCCGCGTCGCGCGCCATCAAGGCCTGCACGATGGCGCGGTGTTCGGCCAGGGATTCGGTGAGACGCCCGGTCTTCAGCAGCGAGTTGTGCCGGTTCAGTTTCATGACCTTGCGCAAGTCCGCCACCATCTGTTCGCGCCAACGGTTGTCGGCCAGTTCGAGCAAGCGCATATGAAAGCGCTCGTTCAGTTTGAAGAATTGATCGCGGTTTTTCACCGAAGCTTCCAGCTCGGCGTGCAAGGCTTTGAGTTCGGCCAGTTCCTCGTCGCTGGCCTTTTGCGAGACCACGCCAGCGGCATCGGACTCCAGCAGCGCCAGCAGGTGGTAGACATCGCTCAGGTCTTTCTCGGACACCTCGGTGACGTAGGCGCCGCGCCGCACCTTCATCGTCACCAGGCCTTCGGCCGCCAGTACCTTGAGCGCTTCGCGCAAGGGTGTGCGGCTGATACCGTATTCCTCGGCCAGCTTGAGCTCGTCGATCCAGCTGCCGGGCTCCAGTTCGCGCTGAAAAATCCGTTGCCGAAGCAATTCAGCAACTTCTTCGTAGAGCGCGCGGGGTGCCAGGGAGAGGGCGGACATGGGCTGGGTAGGGCTTGACGGGCGGGTGTTGGGTGACGACGATTGTATGTCAGCAACAATATTTTGCATCAATAATTATGAATGATATAAAATCCCGCCACACTTTGTAGCAGCCAACCGACAACCCGCCATGACCCAGAAGCAGCCCGAATTCCCATCCGCCAGCCTAGAGGCCTGGGCCAAAGCGGCGCAAAAGTCCGCCCCCGGTGGCGACGTGAGCGCCTTGAACTGGATCACGCCCGACAGCATCAGCGTCAAACCGCTCTACACCGCCGAAGACACGGCGAACCTGCCGCACGCCAATACCCTGCCGGGTTTTGAGCCCTTCATACGCGGCCCGCAGGCCACCATGTACGCGGTACGACCCTGGACCATCCGCCAGTACGCCGGCTTCTCCACCGCCGAAGAATCCAATGCCTTCTACCGCAAAGCGCTGGCGGCGGGCGGGCAGGGCGTGTCGGTCGCCTTCGATCTGGCCACCCACCGGGGTTACGACAGCGACCACCCCCGCGTCACCGGCGACGTGGGCAAAGCCGGCGTTGCGATCGACAGCGTGGAGGACATGAAGATCCTGTTCGACCAGATTCCGCTGGACAAGGTCAGCGTGTCCATGACCATGAACGGCGCGGTGCTGCCGGTGCTGGCGGGTTACGTGGTGGCGGCCGAAGAGCAGGGCGTGGCGCAGGACCAGTTGAGCGGAACGATTCAGAACGACATTCTGAAAGAGTTCATGGTGCGCAACACCTATATCTACCCGCCCGAGCCGAGCATGCGCATCATCGGCGACATCATCGAGTACACGGCGGCACACATGCCCAAGTTCAACTCGATCTCGATCAGCGGCTACCACATGCAGGAAGCCGGCGCCAACCAGGCGTTGGAACTGGCCTTCACCCTGGCCGATGGCAAGGAATACGTGAAGACCGCCATGGCCAAGGGCATGGACGTGGACGACTTCGCCGGGCGGCTCAGTTTCTTCTGGGCTATCGGCATGAACTTCTACCT
>NZ_JBFJMY010000619.1:0-2045 GCF_041633695.1 Hydrogenophaga sp. | reverse complement strand
TCCACCTGGGCGGCCAGCTCGATGGCGATGGCAGCACCCAGCGAGTGGCCAAAGATGTAGCGCGGTCGGTTCGGGTATTGCTGGCCCAGCCAGTCCCACGCGGCGCGGGCGTCTTCGTAGGCCATGTCTTCCGAAGGCAGACCGGGCGAGCTTTTGCCAAAGCCCCGGTAGTCCACCGCCAGCACCGAAAAGCCCAGCTCATGCATGCGCCGGGCCCGAAAGGCCGAGCCGGTGACGTTGTAGCGCGCACCGTGCAGATACAGCAGCACCGGGGCATTGGCCTGACGGGCCATGTTTTCGTGCGCCAGCCACAGGCCGTGCAAGCGCACCGGCTGATCGTTTTGGCGCGAGTTGAAGGGGATCCAGACCTCGCTCATGCCCTCGGCGGCCTCGGTGCCGCGCCACCAGCTGCGGTCCGATGGTTGAAAAATCCACGAGCGCTGGCGTTCGTCGAGGGTGGCGCAACCGGTGACGATGGCGGCCAAAGCCAGAAGGAGGATGCACAAGCGTTTCATATGGGCAGCATGTGAGGCGCGTGGTCGAAAGAAAGTTCCGGCGTTTTCTTTTCTCCTGCTGCGGGGTTCGCGTTGCAGGCCCTTGGCGGAATGGGTCATGATGTCGGCAGGTCACGGGCAAGAGGACGACGATGAAAACCAACCCAGCCAACTTCCGCAGGGGCGCAGGTGCGGCGCTGACCCTGAGCTTGGCTTTGGCCTTGGCGGCCTGTGGCCAGCCGCCGTCCACCGACTGGTCGGGCTACGCCGAGGGCGACTATGTGCATGTGGCGGCCCCGCTGGCGGGCCGGCTGGAGGTGCTCACGGTGCAGGCCGGTGCCTTGGTCAAGCCGGGCGATCTGCTGTTTGCGCTGGACGCGCAAGCCGAGCGCGCCGCGCAGCAAGAAGCCCTGGCGCGCTGGAACGCCGCCCAGGCGCAGGCGGCCAATACCACCAAGGGACGGCGCAGCGACGAGCTGGCGATGACGCGGGCGCAGCTCGTCCAGGCCCAGACGCAGGCCGTGCGGGCGCAAGCCGCCTGGGCACGCCAGCGCGAGCTGGTGGATCGCGGCTTTGTTTCCCCGGCGCAGCAAGACGATGCCCGGGCCGCGCTGGACCAGGCCCAGGCCCGCGTGCTGGAACTGCAGGCCGCCTTGCGTGTGGCGAACCTGCCGGCGCGCAGCGACGAAAGCCGGGCCGCCCTGGCCCAGGCCGACGCGGCGGAGCAAGCGCTGCGCCAGAGCGAATGGCGGCTGGCGCAAAAAGAGCAACACGCGCCCGCCAGCGCACGGGTGGCCGAGGTGTTCTTCCACGTCGGCGAATACGTGCAACCGGGGCAGCCGGTGCTCTCGCTGCTGCCGCCGGGGGGCATCAAGGCCCGCTTTTATGTGCCCGAGTCCGAAGTCGCCTTGCTGGCCCTGGGGCAGCGCGTGGCGTTGCGCTGCGACGGCTGTGGCGAGCCGATTGCGGCACGCATCAGCCGCATCGCCACCGGGCCGGAGTTCACGCCGCCGGTGATTTATTCGAATGCCCAGCGCGCCAAACTGGTGTTTTTGGTCGAAGCCCGCCCCGTGCCTGCCGAGGCGACACGCCTGCGCCCGGGCCAACCGCTGGACGTGCGGCCGCTGCCGGATGAACCCGCATGAGCCTGGCCATTGATGTGCGGGGCCTGACCAAACGCTACGGCGCGCGGGCTGTGGTGGACGACGTGGCGCTGCAGGTGGAGACCGGGCGCATCTGCGGCTTTCTGGGCCCCAACGGCAGCGGCAAAACCACCACCATCCGCATGCTCTGCGGCCTGCTCAAGCCCGATGCCGGCGAAGGCCAGTGCCTGGGGCTGGACTTCCGGCGCGAGGCCATCGCCATCAAGCGCCAGGTGGGCTACATGACGCAAAAGTTCGGCCTCTATGAAGACCTCTCGATCCGCGAGAACCTCGACTTTGTGGCGCGCTTGTTTGAACTGCCACAGCGCCGGGAAGCGGTGGACCAGGCTCTGGAACGCTTGGGCTTGCAGGGGCGCCAACAGCAGTTGGCGGGCAGTTTGTCGGGCGG
>NZ_JBFJMY010000618.1:0-2046 GCF_041633695.1 Hydrogenophaga sp. | reverse complement strand
CTCATCAACGAACAAGTGGCCGCCCTCACCGGCCAGCGCCACCTGGGCGACTACAGCAGCGACGACGCGCAGTACCGCGCCCTCATGGGCGCAGGCGCCACCTTCGCCGCCGCCCACCAACTGCGCCCTGGCGTGGCCCTGAGCGCCGCACAAATGGCCGCCCTCACCGCCGACATCGTCTGGCTGGTGGAACAAAACATCACCCTGGCCGACGGCAGCACCACCCGTGCCCTGGTGCCCCAGGTCTACGTGATGGTGCGCCCCGGCGACCTGCACGACAGCGGCGCCCTCATCGCCGCGCGCGACATCAGCCTCAACCTCAGCGGCGACCTGCACAACGCCGGCAGCATCGCCGGGCGGCGCCTCACCCAGATCAGCGCCGAGAACATCCACAACCTGGGCGGACAGATCGCTGGCGAAACCACCGTGCTCGGCGCGCGCACCGATCTGAACAACACCGGCGGCAGCCTCTCGGCGCAAAACGCCCTGGTGCTCAGCGCCGGGCGCGACCTGAACCTGCAAACCACCACCCAAAGCACGGCCACCCTGGCCGGCCCCAACCGCTTCACCCGCACCAGCGTGGACCGCGTGGCCGGGCTGTACCTGTCCCAATCCGACGGTATGCTGCTGGCCAGCGCAGGCCAGGACGTGAACCTCAACGCCGCGCTGGTCCAGAGCGCCGGCGGCGTGCGCATACAGGCCGGGCAAAACCTGCGCTTGGCCGTGGTCGGCACCGAAAGCAGCGACAGCGCCCTGTGGAACGCCAACAACGTCTTGCGCTCGCAACAAAGCACCGAGGTCGGCACCCGCATCGACAGCGGCGGCGCCACCCACCTGCTGGCAGGCCAGGACCTGGACACCCGCGCCGCCCAGGTGCAGGCTCAGGCCGCCCTGGTGCTGCAAGCCGGGCGCGACGTGAACCTGCTGGCCGGCCAAAGCAACCAAAGCGTGGCCGAGGCGCACCAAAGCAAGAGCCGTGGGTTTCTGAGCAGCAGCACCAGCACCACGCGCTCCAGCGCCAGCCACAGCGAGGCCGTGGCCAGCCGGCTGGGCGGCCAGCAAGTGCTGATCCAGAGCGGGCTTCTGGCGCCGGCCGCAAACTCGACCTCGGATGAGCGGGCCCCGGTGCATGCGGCCAACACTCCAGCCCAACAAGCCCGGGGCGACATCAACATCGCCGGCAGCCAGGTTGTGGGCGACCAAGGCACCACCCTGCTGGCCGGGCGCGATGTGAACATCACAAGCCAGGAAACCCGCCACAGCAGCAGCCAGTTTGAAGAAACCAAAAAAAGCGGTCTGTTCAGCTCGGGCGGTCTGTCCATCACCCTGGGCACACAACAAAACAGCCGCGAGCAGCAGAGCAGCTCTGTGGGCGCGCAGGCCAGCACGGTGGGGGCGATCACGGGCGATGTGAACATCCAGGCCGGGCGCCACTACCGCCAACAAGGCTCCGATGTGCTGGCCCCCGAGGGCGATGTGCAGGTGCAGGCACAAGACATTGCGGTGCTGGAGGCGCGCACCACGCACAGCGAGCAAACGCAGCAGAAGTCCAAACAAAGCGGCCTGAGCGTGGCCGTCACCGCCCCGGTGATCAGCAGCGTGCAAGACCTGGCCCGCACCGCCCGGGCACTGGGCAAGACCGACGACACCCGCATGCAGGCTCTCGGCGCGGCCACCCTGGCCTTGCAGGGCCGCCAAGCGGCCAAGGAGCTGGCAGACGTGGGCCAGGCGCTGAGCCAGGGCAAGTCCCCCGCCGAGGCGGCCAACGTGGGTGTGAGTCTGAGCCTGGGCAGCAGCCACAGCCAGTCCAGCCAGCAGACCGAACAGAACGCGGCCCAGGGGTCGAACATCCGCGCCGGGGGCCAGGTCGCCTTGAACGCCACCGGCGCCGGGGCCGACTCCAACCTGCTGGTGCGGGGCTCGCGCGTGCAAGCGGGCGACACGGTGAGCCTGAGCGCAGACAACCAGATCACCCTGGCCGCTGCGCAGAACACCACGCAGCTCCAGCGCAGCGAGCGCTCCAGCAGCGCCAGCATCGGGCTGGGG
>NZ_JBFJMY010000617.1:0-2048 GCF_041633695.1 Hydrogenophaga sp. | reverse complement strand
CATCAACGGCGTCAAACAGTTCATCACCAGTGGCAAAAACGGCCACCTGGCCATCGTCATCGCCGTCACCGACAAGGGCGCGGGCAAGAAAGGCATGAGCGCTTTTGTGGTGCCCACCGACACGCCCGGTTATGTGGTGGCGCGGCTCGAAGACAAGCTGGGCCAGCACAGCAGCGACACGGCGCAGATCAACTTCGACAACTGCCGCATTCCGGCCGAAAACCTGATCGGCAACGAGGGCGAGGGCTACAAGATCGCGTTGAGCGCGCTGGAGGGCGGGCGCATCGGCATCGCCTCACAAAGCATTGGCATGGCGCGCAGCGCCTTCGAATGCGCGGTGGCCTACGCCAAAGAGCGCGAAAGTTTTGGTCAACCCATCTTCAACCACCAGGCCGTGGGCTTCAAGCTGGCCGAGATGGCGACCCAGATCGAAGCCGCTCGCGCGCTCACCCACCACGCGGCAGCCCTGCGCGACGCCGGCCAGCCCTGTTTGAAAGAGGCCGCCATGGCCAAGCTGTTCGCCAGCGAAATGGCCGAACGGGTGTGCTCCGACGCCATCCAGGTGCATGGTGGCTATGGTTATGTGAGCGATTTCCCGCTGGAGCGCATTTACCGCGACGTGCGGGTCTGCCAGATCTACGAAGGCAGCTCGGATGTGCAGAAAATCCTTATTCAACGCGCATTGGCTTGAACGGGGCGCCAGCCGGTCTGGCGCACCCGTATGATTCGCCACTTATGAACATCATCATTTTGGGCGCTGGTCGCGTGGGCGAAAGCGTGGCCGAGAGCCTGGTTTCGGAGCAGAACGACATCACCGTCATCGACCACGACCCGGCCCGCCTGCGTTTGTTGCAGGAGCGGCTGGATTTGCGCGGCGTGGTGGGCAACGGCATTCAGCCCTCGGTGCTGCGCGAGGCCGGGGCCAAGGACGCCGACATGGTGATCGCCTGCGCCGCCGCCGACGAGGCCAATCTGGTGACTTGTAAGGTGGCGCACGACGTGTTCAACGTGCCCTCCACCATCGCCCGGCTGCGCTCGCCCGAATTTGTTGAGGGCGAGGAGCTGCTGGGCAAGAACGGCTTTGCGGTGGACCATGTGATCTGCCCCGAAGAATCGGTCACGCGCTACATCCACCAGCTCATCAGCTACCCCGAGGCCTTGCAGGTCTTGCAGTTCGCCGAGGGCCGGGCCAGCCTGATCGCCGTGCGGGCCACCCACGGCGGTTCGCTGGTGGGCCACACCATTGGCGAATTCCGCGAGCGTTTTCCGCACGCCGAAATGCGGGTGGTGGCGCTGTACCGGCTCGACACCGAGATGGAAGCGACCAAGCGCACGCGCATCCTGGCCGGTGATGAAATTTTTGTGCTGGCCGATACGCGCAAGATCCGCTCGGTGCTCGGTGCCATCCACAACATCGACAAGCCGGTGCAGCGGGTGATGATCGCCGGGGGTGGACGGGTCGGCCTGCGCCTGGCCCGCAGCCTGTCTGGCCAGTGCGAGGTCAAAATCATCGAGCGCGACCGCAAGCGCTGCGAATACCTGGCCAGTCAACTGCCGTCCAAGATGCTGGTGTTGCAGGGCGACGGCGCCGACGAGGATTTGCTGCTCGAAGAGAACGTGGGTGAGATGGACATGTTCCTGGCGCTCACCAGCGACGACGAAGACAACATCATGTCGGCCATGCTGGCCAAGCGGCTGGGCGCCGGGCGGGTGATGTCGCTCATCAACCGCCGCGCCTATGCCGACATGATGCAGGGCAGCACCATCGACATCGCCATTTCTCCGGCACAAACCGTCATTGGTGAACTGTTGGCGCATTTGCGCCGGGGCGACGTGGTGGCCGTGCACAGCCTGCGCCGAGGTGCTGCCGAAGCGCTCGAAGGCATTGCGCGCGGCGACTTCAAAACCTCCAAGCTGGTCGGGCGCCGGGTGGAGGAGGTCAAGCTGCCCAAGGGCGCGCGCATCGGCGCCATCGTGCGCGGCGACGGCAAGAAGTCCGAGGTGCTGATGCCCCACCACGACCTCCTGATCGAGGCGGACGATCGCAT
>NZ_JBFJMY010000616.1:0-2053 GCF_041633695.1 Hydrogenophaga sp. | reverse complement strand
TCGCGGCATGAAGTCATCTGCGAGCAGTACTGGCGCCCATCGCAATGGAAGGCGGGCGGCGGCTGAATCTGCGGTCTCGTCGCAGGCGTAGGCGGCGGCTGAAGCTGTGGCTCTACCGCTGGCGCCTGCGGACTGCTCATCACGATTTGAGGCACCGCCGCTGCCGCCGCACGCGATGCTTCATTGGCCCGCTTGGTGTATTGGGTGTAGGCATACCAACCCAAACCGGCGACCAGCAGCACAGCGATGAGGCGGGTACCGAACGAAGAGCCCGAACCGGCGCGGCGGGGTGGCCGGCGAGCCTGGTGCCGCGCCTGCTCCGCGCGACTCACTTTCGCGGCTGCCGCCGCCACAGGCACCCTGGGCCGACGCACCCGCACCGCCCGCTTGCGGCCATCCTTTTCGTCCAGCTCGATCTCAAACGACAGCGGCTCGCCGATGACGGGTATCCACCCATCCCGGGGCAGTTCAGACACATGCACGAACAGTTCCTGGCCGCCCTGCTCGGCCACCACAAAGCCAAAGCCTCGCTGAGGGTTCCACTTCTTGAGCGTGCCGTTGAATCGGGTAGCGGCGTTGTTCATGGCTTGATCGCTTTCAAGTCGTTAGAGGGTTGAAGTGGTCTAGCTTTTGCCCCAAGGCCAGGGATTGCAGCTCGCCGAGGATTCCGCTTTGGGGACCATCCGCCGAACGGTCTGCACGCCCTCGCCTGGAATGGTGATGCGCAGGCTTCCACCACCACCGGGCTTACCGCCAGCATCAACAAACACCTCGATCAACCAGCGGTCGCCCAGGTTGGAGAGCACCTGCGCTTTGACCGATCCCCACTCGCTGCCTGTATCGCATATCAAGTCAGCGCTGGTTTGGCCAGCTTCGAACCCGCTCTGGATGAGCGAGCAAGTGCTTTTTGGAATGCGCAGTTCGCTTGGTATTTGGTCTCGAATGCCAGACAGCTCAGCAACCCGGGTGGGGAACAGACTCGGCCTGCCAAGAAAGGTAGGAACTGAAATCAACAGCGCGGGCAGCAGCATGAACCCGACAAACGCAAGCACCCACACGGGTAGCTCACGAGTGAGCCCCGCATTGACGTACACCATGCAGAGCCACACCAACAGCAGCATGATCAAGTCCAACCATTGCACGCTTTCCTGCGGAATCAAGAACCAAAAGAGCGCAATGAACGGAAACACACTCCAAAACGCCACCCACAGACTGCGCCCAAAGCGCTTCACTCGCTGAGTGAAGGAACAGCGCTCTTTGCGTTCTTCCCGGATCCAGCCGACCAGTCCGAATAGAAAGAACACAACTCCAGGGGTCACTGCATACATCCAACCAACCTTGCAATCACTCCACATTCGAAAGGCGACAAACAGCAGGAAACCGCCCGGCCCAATCAACTGACACGCCACCAATAGCCAGTCCAAGCCCCACAAGCGCCTGGCGGACTCAGTGGCCTTTGTGGCTTCAGACAGCCTTGAACTTTGAAAGCCCAAGCGAGGTGCGATCAAAAACAACGCCATCAAAAGCATGAAAGCGAATGCCAGCGCAGCAACGGCTGCGCTGGCAGCAATGACCGAGGTCAGGTCAGGGGGAACGTAGTCAATCGACTGGAAATAGAAATACAGGATCGCGGCACCCATCGCGGTAAGTACTGCTCCGAGACCGACCCAAGGGGCATCCTTCAACAGCCGATATACGCGATTAGAAATGTCGAGCACTTCAGCCCGGAGATCAACCTTGTTCGGCTGCTCGCCAGGCACTTCAGCTCCGGTCGCTGGTTTGCTTTCTTCACCCATTTTTTGACTCCCTTTGCCCCGCGATTCTAGGGAGTCACAAACCAACGCAGGGTGTTCCGGCGGTCAATACCGTTGGCCGGTTCGAGCCAAGGCGTGAACGGGTATTCGGTGGCATTCGGGGTTGGCTTCCAACTCATTTCCTTTCCAGCGCGCCGATTGATTCATTTGGCAGTGCCTCCCGCCCCAGCGCTACCGACCAAGGCATGATCCTCCACAAGAACAGATCAGGAGGGCATTCGGGGGCAGATTCCAATTGA
>NZ_JBFJMY010000615.1:0-2066 GCF_041633695.1 Hydrogenophaga sp. | reverse complement strand
GGCCACATGGACTACGGCAAGAAGGCCCCCGACCTGGGCTGGCGCTTCACCGACGCCTGGCTCTCCATGGCCGGCGCCGGCGACAAGGGCCTGCCGAACGGCAAGCCGGTCGACGAATGGGGCATCCGCGCTTCCGCCGATGGCTGCACGCCGCTGGGCGCTTCGGTCTCGCGCGGTGGCGCCACCAACTCGCCCGCCGCTGTCTACGCGCTCACCAAGTACGTGGACTGGATGAAGAAGTACGCGCCGAAAGAAGCCACGGGCATGACCTTCGGTGAAGCCGGTCCCGTGCCTGCCCAGGGCCAGATCGCGCAGCAGATCTTCTGGTACACCGCCTTCACCGCCGACATGACCAAAAAAGGCTTGCCGGTGGTCAATGAGGATGGCACACCGAAGTGGCGCATGGCCCCCGGCCCCAACGGCCCCTACTGGAAACAGGGCATGCAGAACGGCTACCAGGACGTGGGTTCGTGGACCTTCTTTGAGAAGCACGACGCCGACAAGACCGCTGCCGCCTGGCTCTACGCGCAGTTCGTGACCGCCAAGACCACCTCGCTCAAGAAGACCATCGTCGGCCTGACGCCGATCCGCGAGAGCGACATCCAGTCCAAAGCCATGACCGACATGGCGCCCAAGCTGGGTGGCCTGGTGGAGTTCTACCGCAGCCCGGCCCGTGTGGCGTGGACGCCCACCGGCACCAATGTGCCCGACTACCCCAAGCTGGCGCAGCTCTGGTGGCAGAACGTGGCCCAGGCCGTGACTGGCGAGAAAACGCCCCAGCAAGCCATGGACAGTCTGGCCGGCCAGATGGACGACGTGATGGCACGGCTGGAGCGCGCTGGTATGGACCGTTGCCCACCCAAGCTCAATCCCAAGGGCGATCCCAACAAGTACCTGAGCGACAAGGCCGCCCCCTGGAAGAAGCTGGCCAACGAAAAGCCCAAAGGCGAAACCATCGCCTATGAGCAGTTGCTCAACGCCTGGAAGAACGGCAAGGCCCGTTGATCGGCTTCGGCTGGTGATGTGAAACCCAATGCCCCCGGTGCGGCAAACCGTGCCGGGGGACTTTGACCCTGTTTATGAAACGTCCCGAAATATTTCAGAAGTTGGCCGAGGCAGCGCCGCTGGACCTGGTGGTGATCGGTGGCGGTGCCACCGGCCTGGGCTTGGCGCTGGACGCCAGCTTGCGTGGCTATTCGGTGGCGTTGTTCGAATCCCATGATTTCGCCAGTGGAACCTCTTCGCGTTCCACCAAACTGCTGCATGGCGGCGTGCGCTACCTGGCGCAGGGCAACGTGGCCCTGGTGCGCGAAGCCCTGGCCGAACGGGCCACCGTGTTGCGCATTGCGCCCCATCTGGCCCAACCCCTGGCCTTTGTCATGCCCACCTACCGCTGGTGGCAAAAGCCGTTCTACGGACTCGGCCTCAAACTCTACGACGCGCTCGCCGCCTGGGGCAGTGGAGGTGGCCTGGGCCCAACCGAATTTCTCAGCCGCGAAGAAACCTTGCGGCGCCTGCCTGGTGTGAACCCCGAAGGCCTGATGGGCGGTGTCCAGTACTGGGACGCCCAGTTCGACGACGCCCGGCTCGCCGTGGCCTTGGCGCGCAGCGCAGCCAACGCGGGAGCCCTGTTGCTCAACCACTGCGCCGTGACCGGCCTGCTGCGCACGGCGCAAGCCGGTGCCGAACCCCTGATCGGCGGCGTGCGCATACAAGACCAGATGGGGGGGCAAGCGCTGGAAGTGCGCGCGCGCTGCGTGGTCAACGCCACCGGTGTCTGGGTGGACGACGTGCGCCAGATGGAGTTGGCGCCCACGGGCACCCATGTCCCCGCCGTGCCCGCCGACAAGCCGCGCCCCGACTGGCAGCCCATGGTCTCGCCGAGCCAGGGTGTGCATCTGGTGGTCGACCGCCGCTTCATGCCCGCCACCCGAGCCTTGCTGGTGCCCAAAACAAGGGACGGCCGGGTTTTGTTCGCCGTGCCCTGGCTGGGCCAGCTGGTGCTGGGCACCACCGACACGCCGCGCGACGACCGTCCGCGCGAACCCCGGGCCATGGAAGCCGAG
>NZ_JBFJMY010000614.1:0-2069 GCF_041633695.1 Hydrogenophaga sp. | reverse complement strand
TCGGGATTGGTGCGGCTGCCGATGCCCATCTTGTCAAACTCGGCCTTGGAAAGACCCAGCATCTGGTTGACGTTGGGCACGACCTTCACCACCTGGTTGAAAAGCGAACCATCGGCCGCCTTCGCCACTTCGGTCAGGTAGATATTGGCGATGGCGTTGCGGTTGTCGTCCAGCTTCACGTCACCGGTGGGCGTCTTGAGCGTCATGGTGGACAAGGTCTTGCGCAGCGCAGCCTGGTTGCCCGACAGATCGCCTTTGACCGCATCCATGGCGTCCAGAGCGGCCTTGGTGTTCACGTAGTAGCCGTGCGCGAACAAGGATGGGCTGGGGAACCCGTCCTTGAAAGTGGCCTTGTAGTTGGCGACAAACTTCTTCCAGTCTGCGCTGTCATTGCCGTCCGCAATGGGGCTCGATGCCGGTGTGCCGATGAGCGAGTCGCGCCGCTTGCCTTTGTAGCCCAGCACCGTCTGGTCCACCGTGATGGTGCCGCCGATCAGGGGCTTGGTGCCACCGTTCTGCTCGTACTGGGTCAGGAAGTTGACCGCATCCGAGCCACCCAAAGCCACGTACACGGCGTCGATGTCGGCGGGCAGTTTGGCGATGACCGACGAATAGTCTTTGGTGCCAATGGGAACCCAGTGCTTGTCCAGCACTTTGCCGCCAGCTTTGCAAAACTCCATCATGAAACCGGCCACCTGCGAATACGGGAAGGCGTAGTCTTCGGCCACCACCACCACTTTCTTGTAGCCCTTGGCAAACGAGTGAGAACCCAGACCGGCCGACCACTGCGCGCCATCGGTGGAGAAGCGGAAGAAGTTCGGCGCCGGGCTGGAGAGCGTGGTCTCTTGGGCGCCGGAGGTGCCATTCAGGAACGTGGTTTGCAACTGGCTCTTGGCGTAGTCCTTGACCGCAATGCCTTCGGAGCCCGACAGCGGGCCGATCAGGATCTGCACCTTGTCTTGCTCCACCAGCTTGCGGGTGGCGCTCACGGCAGAATCGGGCGAGCCGTTCGACGAGCCTTTGATCAGCTCGATTTTCTTGCCGCCGGCCATGTAGTTGTGCTCCTTGAGCGCCAGCTCCACGCCGCGGATACCGTCCTGCCCCAACACGGTGAAGGCGCCTTGAAGGGTGGCGTGTGCACCCATCTTGACGGTCTCCTGGGCCGACGCCGGCACCGCAGCGAAGACCATGGCGACGGCGGTCGCGAGGGGCAGCGGACGAAAGAAATTGCTTTTGATCATGGGTTGTCTCCAGGGGTGTTATCGGGAAGTGCCGCCCGGCAGGGACTGGCGCTGCGTGTCCGGGCGGACAAGGACGCGCAAACGCTCCCACAGACCCAGTAGGCCGTCGGGAGAAACCAGAATCACGAAAAGGAATACGCCACCGATGACGAGGTTGAAACGATCGCGGCTCACAAAATCGATGGCGAAGTTCTGCAGCAGCACGAACAGCGCGGCGCCCAGGAACGCGCCGATGGGGTGGCGCAGTCCGCCCAGCACAGCGATCACCAGCACGTTGATCAGGGCTGCCGTGTTGATCGATCCCGGCGACACCCCGTGGTTGTAGTAAGCAAACAGCACACCGCCCGCGCCGGCGATGAGGCCACCAATGGCATGCGCCAGCAACCGGTGTTGGGTGACGTTGAAGCCCAGCGACGACATGCGGCGCGCGTTGTCCCGCACCCCCTGCAAACCGATACCAAAGGTCGTGCGGCCGATGTAGATCACGCCAAACACCGCCAGCGCAGACACGGCGAGGCAAAGGTAATAGAAGGCGCGCGGGTCGCCCAGGTCAAACCCCAGGAGCGTCGGCGTCTCTATGTTGGAGAAGCCCTGGAAGCCATTGAAAACGGTGTAATTCTGTTGCGCGAGATAGAAGAAGGCCACGCCAATGGCGAGCGTGATCATGATCGTGCGGATGCCCTCGGTGCGGATAGACAGCGCGCCGATGAGCACGGCCACGACCACACTGATCGCCAACGCCACGGGCACCGCCAGCCAAGGCGCCCAGCCCAGGCTGATGGTGGTGACCGACGAGGAGCCAAAGATCGCCACCATGTAAGCGGCCAC
>NZ_JBFJMY010000613.1:0-2083 GCF_041633695.1 Hydrogenophaga sp. | reverse complement strand
ATGACGCCGGTGGACAACAACTCGAACGACTCCGGTGCTGCTTTGAGCGTGGTGTTCCAGCCCATGGCTTTGGAGAGTTCGTTGATGTTGCCACCACCAATGCGGAACTTGAGCGCCGCTGCATCGGCCGCAGAGGTGACCGGCTGTTTGCTGTTGAAAATAATGCCAGGACCGTGGGTGAAGACGGCCAGCGCTTTGACGCCGCGGTGCTCACCCAGAGGTGCGAAGTATTTGGTGTAAATGCGCTGGTAGGCCACCGAGGTCGCGGTGGCGTTGTCGCCCAGGAAGGGAAATTCCGCGACCTGGGTGTTGATGAAACGCCCCGGGGTGTAGCCGTCCACGGTGTAAGAGATGTCGGCCAGGCCGTCGCGCACCGCGTCAAAAGTGCCCGGGGCCGCAGCAACGCCCTTGGGCAGGATGTTGCACTTCATGCGGCTGGCGCTCTCCGCTTCCAACCGGTCGCACCAGGCCTTTTGCACCGTGCTCAAGGTGTGGGTGGGCGGCAGCCAGCTGGAAACGGTGAACACCGTCTGGGCGGATGCCCAACCGCTGGCCAGTGCGGTGGTGGAGAGGGCTGCGGCAAACAGGCGGCTGAACTTCATGCGGGGACTCCTGATGGGTGTGGCGAAAATAGGTTTCTAAATATAACTAAGACGGCTCATTTCACTATAGGCGATATCCCGAACATCGCTTCTCCATGTTTACCCGAGTTAGCCGACCGAATGGTCGGGTAAAGCGGACTTTTTTTCACCAGTTGAGTGGGGTACAAGGTCTTTCTTGGTCGTCGCTGGGCGTCGTCTATAATCACTAAAAAGCACGGTCGTTCTATTTTTTTCAAATGCAACCATTTGAGCCATTGCCTTCGGCAACTGGCGGGGCGCATACAATCTTTGGTTGACGTGCACGTCAATCGAATCTGTTTCATCCAACTCAGGAGCAATCAAGCATGAAGGTCCTCGTCCCAGTCAAACGCGTGGTGGATTACAACGTGAAGGTTCGCGTCAAGAGCGATGGCAGCGGGGTGGACATTGCGAACGTGAAGATGAGCATGAACCCGTTCGACGAAATCGCCGTGGAAGAGGCGGTGCGCCTGAAAGAGAAAGGTGTCGCCACCGAAGTGATCGCCGTGTCTTGCGGTGATGCCAAGTGCCAGGAAACCCTGCGCACCGCCATGGCCATTGGCGCGGACCGCGCCATCCTGGTCGAGACCAGCGAAGAACTGCAACCCTTGGCCGTGGCCAAACTGCTCAAAGCCTTGATGGACAAGGAGCAGCCCGGTTTGGTGATCCTGGGCAAACAGGCGATCGACGACGACTGCAACCAGACCGGCCAGATGCTGGCCGCTCTTGCCGGTCTGCCGCAAGCCACCTTCGCCAACAAGGTGGAAGTGGCCGATGGCAAAGCCAGCGTCACCCGCGAAGTCGACGGCGGCCTGGAAACCCTGTCCATCACCTTGCCCGCCATCGTCACCACCGACCTGCGCCTGAACGAGCCGCGCTACGTGACCTTGCCCAACATCATGAAGGCCAAGAAAAAGCAGATGGACATCGTCAAGCCCGAAGACTTGGGTGTCGATGTCAGCCCGCGCATCAAGACCCTGAAGGTCGTCGAGCCGCCCAAGCGCGGAGCGGGCGTCATGGTGCCCGATGTGGCCACGCTGGTGGACAAGCTCAAGAACGAAGCCAAGGTCATTTAACCCCCCCGCGCCGCCTTCGGCGTCACCCCCCAGGGGGCGGCGCTGGTGGCCCGGCGAAGCCGGTTCCACGGCGCCCTGGGTTTAAGACACTTGGTTAAAACATCTTTTCTGGAATCTCATCATGACCTCTCTCGTTATTGCTGAACACGACAACGCTTCGATCAAAGGCGCCACGCTCAACACCGTGACCGCTGCCGCCCAATGCGGTGGTGATGTGCATGTGCTGATCGCTGGCCACAACGCTGGCGAAGCCGCCAAGGCCGCTGCCGCCATCGCTGGCGTGAGCAAAGTGATCCACGCCGATGCCGCTTACCTGGAACACGGTCTGGCCGAGAACATGGCCGCCCAAGTGCTGGTCATTGCGTCCAGCTACAGCCACATCCTCTT
>NZ_JBFJMY010000612.1:0-2089 GCF_041633695.1 Hydrogenophaga sp. | reverse complement strand
TCGATCTCGATGCGCGACAACGCAATCCATTCCTGCACGTTGGCGTAGTCCGACAGGTACTTGCCAAAGGTCTGGCGCTCCAGCGCGCGTTCACTCGCCAGCTCCAGCGCCAGCTCGCACTGGCCGATGGTGCGCATGCAGTGGTGCACGCGCCCGGGGCCGAGTCGGGCCTGTGCCATGGCGAAGCCTTCGCCCCAGCCGCCCAGCAAATGATCGGCCGGCAGGCGCACGTCGCGGAACACGATCTCGCAATGGCCTTCGGGCGCCCGGTGGTGCACCACCGGGATGTTGCGCACGATCTCCACGCCGGGCGTGCCCATGGGCAACAGCAGCATGCTGTGGCCGTGGTGTTTGTCGGGGGCGCTGTCCGAATCGGCATTGCGCGCCATCACGATCAACAGCTTGCAGTTCGGATGCGCCACGCCGGTGATGAACCACTTGCGGCCGTTGAGCACCAGGCGGTCGCCGTCGCGTCGCACCGTGGTCTGCAAATTGGTCGGGTCGGACGAAGCCACGTCGGGCTCCGACATCGCAAACGCCGAGCGGATATCGCCGCTCAGCAATGGCGTGAGCCACCGCGTGCGCTGTGCCGGCGTGGCGAAGCGGTGCAGCAGCTCCATGTTGCCGGTGTCGGGCGCGCTGCAGTTGAACACCTCGGCCGCCCAGGGCAGGCGCCCCATGGTTTCGGCCAGCGGCGCGTAGTCCAGATGGGAGAGGCGCGTGCCCGGTTCGTCGTCACGCAGCCCCGGCAGGAACAGGTTCCACAGGCCTTCCTCACGCGCCAGCGATTTCAGGTCTTCCAGAAACGGCGGCGGGTAGATGCGGTCCTGCACCGACTGGTGCCAGGCCGCGTTGTGGGGCAGCACATAGCGCTGCATGAAATCGCTCAGGCGCTGCTGCAAGGCCTGGGCCTGGGGGCTGTGTTCGAAGTCCATCGCGCATTCTGGACAGCGGCTTTTTGATGCCCGGCGCACACGGGCGACAGTGGGCCAGGATTGTCGGCTTGGCTTGACCTGGATCAATGCTGGCTGCTCGGCAGACATCGCACGGTTCTCCGCCGGCTTCCCGCCTCGCGGTGTGCGCGCGCATTCAGGTGGCGCAACACCCCGCAGGGCCGGCGAGCTGGACCGGCGGGCAGGGCACGGTGCCGTAGGAGCAATACACGCAGCAGTCGCCCGGCTTGGGTCGCAAGACTTTGTGGCACTGCTCGCACTCGTAGAACCACTGGCACGCATCGGTGGGCATGAGCTCGGATTTGCTGTGTCCACAAACCGGGCAGGTCAAGGTGGAGGCGGGGATCACCTCCGTCATGGCTTGACGCCTGCTGCGGTCGATGGAAAGCCCGCTTCCCGGGTGGCGCGTGTCAGTGCTTGCAGGTCAACCTGTGTGTCGTCAAAGACCACAGTGGTCTCGCGGCGGCTGAAATCGGACTGCACGCCGATCACGCCCTTGAGCTGCATCAGCGCCACCTTCACCGTGATCGGACAGGTTGGGCAGGTCATGCCGGGCACAGACAGCGTGGCGGTCTGCTGAGCCGCCCACGCGGGCCAAACAAGGACCAGCGCAGCGCATGCCATGGCGATTCGTTTCATGGAGTTTGCTTTCTTCAATAGAACCAGGAGGCGATCAGCGGGAAGCCCATGGCTGCAGCGAGCAGCAGAACCACGACACCGAACAGAATTTTGTAAGTGCGCCTGACCACCGGGGTCGCGCAGACCTGACCGGGCTCGCAAGCCGCCGCAGGCCGCCAGATCTGCCGAGCAGCGAAAAACAGCGCCACGATGGCTGCCCCCATGAAGATGGGCTGGTAGGGCTCCAGCGCCGTCAGGTAGACGATCCAGGCGCCCGAGATGCCGACCATGATCAGCACCAGCGGCCCCAGGCAACAGGCCGAGGCGAGCAGGGCCGCAAGTCCGCCGGTGAGCAGGGCCTTGCCGCCGCCCTTGACCTGGGGAGCAGGCGTTTGTGCGTGTGTGGTGTGGTTCATGCACTAAGCTTAAGTCTGTACCCAAGTACGGAGTCAAGTGCCATGAACGATGCCCCTTCAAACACGTCCGCCCCCATGACCATCGGGGTGCTGGCCAAGGCC
>NZ_JBFJMY010000611.1:0-2099 GCF_041633695.1 Hydrogenophaga sp. | reverse complement strand
GTGCCACAGTCCGGGCTCAATGGACGCCGGGGCTACCAGCCCAGGGGCAAGGTGCTGGGCGGTTCCAGCTCGATCAACGCCATGATTTATGCGCGCGGCCACGCCAGCGACTACGACGCTTGGGCCGCACAAGGCAATCCGGGCTGGTCCTATGCCGATGTGCTGCCATATTTCAAGCGCGCCGAAAACAACGAGCGCGGTGCCGATGACTGGCACGGCCAAGGCGGCCCACTCAACGTGATGGATTTGCGCAGCCCGAATCCGTTTCTGTCGGCGTTCATCGAAGCCGGCGAGCAGGCGGGCCACACACACAACCGCGACTTCAACGGCGCTGAGCAAGAAGGTGTGGGGGCCTACCAGGTGACGCACAAGAACGGCGAGCGCTGGAGCGCGGCCAAGGCCTATCTCACGCCCAGCCGGGCCCGGCCCAATCTGCAGGTGATCAGCAACGCCCTCACCACCCGTGTGTGGACCGAACCGGTGGACGACCAACCCCATGTCATGGGTGTGGAGTACCGGGGCAATGGGGGCAGCGGGCCTTTGCAAACGCTGCGCTTGAAACCCGGCGGCGAGGTCGTGCTCAGCGCGGGCGCGTTCGGTTCGCCGCAGCTGCTCATGCTCTCGGGTATTGGGCCGGCCGAGCACCTGCGCGAGCACGGCCTGCCGGTGCGGCACGACCTGCCGGGTGTGGGCGCCAACCTGCACGACCATGTGGACGTGGTGGTGGTGGTCAACGCGCCCCGGCTCACCGATTTGTTTGGCTTGTCCTTGCGCGGCATGGCGAACACGCTGCGCGGCATTGCCGAGTGGCGGCGCCAGCGCAGCGGCATGCTGACCACCAACTTCGCCGAGGCCGGAGGCTTCATCAAGAGCGCACCCGAAGAGCCGATTCCCGATCTGCAACTGCACTTCGTGGTCGGCAAGCTGATCGACCATGGGCGCAAGACCGTGTGGGGCCACGGCTACTCTTGCCACGTGTGTCTGCTGCGCCCCAAAAGCCGGGGCAGCTTGCGCCTGGCCAGTGCCGACCCCCGGGCTGCACCGCTGATCGACCCGGCTTTTTTGAACGACGCGGACGACACGGCGCGACTGGTGCGCGGTTTCAAACGCATGCGCCATTTGCTGCAGCAAACCGCGCTCCAGCGCCACGGCGGGCAGGAGTCTGGCGCGTCGGCGTCTGCGCAGAGCGATGCGCAGATCGAGCAGTTCATCCGCGAACACGCCGACTCGATTTACCACCCGGTAGGCACTTGCCGCATGGGCTCCGACGCGGGCAGCGTGGTGGATGCGCGGCTGCGCGTGCACGGCGTGTCCGGTCTGCGCGTGGTGGATGCCTCGGTCATGCCCAGCGTGGTGGGCGGCAACACCAATGCCCCCGTGATCATGATGGCCGAGAAGGCCGCCGATATGATGCTCGAAGATCGTCTGGCCACCGGGGCCTGACGCGCATCCCGGAGACCCCTATTCATGATTCTCGAACACGCCGACATCCGCATCGATCCCGCCCAGGCCAGCGCTTTTGAAGAAGCCATCACACGCGGCGCCAGCACCGTGATCGCCCAGGCCAAGGGTTTCCAGAGCTACAAGGTCAACCGCAGCATCGAGAGTCCGGACCGCTACATCCTCACCATCCACTGGGACACGCTGGAAGACCACACCGTGGGTTTTCGCCAGTCGGATGCATTCGCCCAGTGGCGTGCCATCGTCGGCCCGTTTTTCGCGCAGCCGCCGGTGGTGGAGCACTTCGCCTTGGTCGGCCAATCGGCCTGAGGCCTGTAGGGATCAGGTGCTGGGGCGGCGCAGGCCAGCGAGGGCCAGACCGAACAGCACAAAGACGCTGCCCGAGACCCGGTTGATCCAGACCACCGCCCGCGGGCGCGCCAACCAGCGGCGCGCGCGGTGGGCCAGCCACACATAGCTGAGCAGGCACGAGAGCGAAGCGCACATGCTCACCGCCACCAGCAGCAAGAATTGCGGCAAGAGGGCTTGTTGGGTGTCGATGAATTGCGGAAACAGCGCACCAAAAAACAGGATCGCCTTGGGGTTGGTGAGCGATACCCACAGGCCCAATCGCAACATGCGGGCGTCGCTTACCGCCT
>NZ_JBFJMY010000610.1:0-2102 GCF_041633695.1 Hydrogenophaga sp. | reverse complement strand
GGCCGGTCGCGACTCTGACTCTCGACGTCGACGAGGACGGCGGGATTCGCCCCGGCTACAAGCTCAAGCTCAATTCCTACGACCTGGGCGTGGACATCGAGTTGTACGACGCGCTCAACCGCATCCGCTTCGAGCACCCCGGCGTGCGCACGGTGGTGGTGACCAGCGCCAAGGACAAAGTGTTCTGTTCGGGCGCCAATATCTTCATGCTCGGCGTTTCCAGCCACGCCTGGAAAGTGAACTTCTGCAAGTTCACCAACGAAACCCGCAACGGCATTGAAGACTCCAGCCAGCATTCGGGCCTGAAATTCGTGGCGGCGTTGAACGGTGCCTGCGCCGGTGGTGGCTACGAGCTCGCACTGGCCTGCGACGAAATCGTGCTGGTCGACGACCGCGCCTCGTCGGTTTCCCTGCCCGAAGTGCCGCTGCTGGGCGTGTTGCCCGGCACCGGTGGCCTGACCCGCGTGACCGACAAGCGCCACGTGCGCCACGATCTGGCCGATATTTTCTGTACCAGCGTCGAAGGCGTGCGCGGCGAGCGCGCGGTGGAGTGGCGTCTGGTCGATGCGGCGGTGAAGCCGCAGCAGTTCCAGCAAGCCGTGCTGGAGCGCGCCCAGCGCCTGGCCGCACAAAGCGACCGCCCCGCAGACGGCAAGGGCGTGACCCTGGCGCCGCTGGTGCGTGAACTGAGCGACAAGCAGGTGGCCTACGCCCACGTGGTGGTGGACATCGACCGCGAGCGGCGCAACGCCACCCTGACGGTGAAAGCGCCAGCGACCGCTCAGCCCACCGACATCGCCGGTATCGAAGCCGCCGCAGCGGCTGGCAACTGGTGGCCGCTGCAGATGGCGCGCGAACTCGACGACGCCATCCTGCACATGCGCACCAACGAACTGGAGCTGGGCACCTGGCTTCTCAAGACCGTGGGCGACACACAGGCCGTGTTGGCCAGCGACGCCACCCTGCTGGCGCACAAGGACCACTGGCTGGTGCGCGAAACCATTGGCTTGCTGCGCCGCACGCTGGCGCGGCTCGACGTGTCTTCGCGCAGCCTGTTTGCGCTGGTGGAGCCGGGTTCGTGTTTTGTCGGTACGCTGGCCGAGCTGGCTTTCTGCGCCGACCGCACCTACATGCTGGACCTGAGCGCCGAAGAGGCCGAGTCGGCCCAGCTGCAGCTCAACGCATTCAATTTCGGCTTCTACCCCATGGTCAACGGCCAGTCGCGCCTGGCGCGCCGCTTCTACGAAGAAGTGCCGGCCATGGAAGCGCTGCGCGCCGCAACGGGCAAGCCGCTGGGCCCACAGCAGGCACTGGCCCTGGGCCTGGTGACCGCCACGCCCGACGACATCGACTGGGCCGAAGAAATCCGCATCGCGCTGGAAGAGCGCGCCGCCATGTCGCCCGATACCCTGACCGGCCTGGAAGCCAACCTGCGTTTCTCACAGCAAGAGAACATGTTGACCCGCATTTTTGGCCGCCTCACCGCGTGGCAAAACTGGATTTTCCAGCGGCCGAATGCCGTGGGCCAAAAAGGCGCGCTGCAGGTTTATGGCAAGGGTGAAAAGGCGCAGTTCGACATGAACCGCGTCTGAGCTTCCACCTGTTGTGTCGCCGGTATCCCGGTGGAGCTTGCGACAACCCCAACCGATTCCACCGTTGATTTGATTTGAGTCCTGGAGCACACCATGTCCACCGTCAACTACAGCGAAAAAATTCCCAACAACGTCAACCTGTCCGACGACCGCACCTTGCAGCGCGCGCTGGAACAGTGGCAGCCCAACTTCCTCAGCTGGTGGGGCGATATGGGGCCGGATGGTTCGAGCAATTTCGACGTCTACCTGCGCACCGCCGTGAGCGTGGATCCACAAGGCTGGGCGCAGTTCGGCCAGGTCAAGATGCCCGACTACCGCTGGGGCATTTTCCTCAACCCCGGTGACGCAAACCGCGACATCCACTTTGGCGACCACAAAGGTGAAAAGGCCTGGGACAGCGTGCCCGGCGAACACCGCGCCAACCTGCGCCGCATCATCGTCACGCAGGGCGATACCGAGCCCGCTTCGGTCGAGCAGAAGCGCCACCTGGGCCTGACCTGCCCGAGCCAG
>NZ_JBFJMY010000609.1:0-2104 GCF_041633695.1 Hydrogenophaga sp. | reverse complement strand
GGAGGCTTTCTCGTCTCCCGCGAGGTCTACACGCAGTGGATGGAGGCGCACGGCGGCTCCATCGTCAACATCATCGCCGACATGTGGATGGGCATGCCCACCATGGGACACAGCGGCGCCGCGCGCGCCGGCATGCTGTCGTTCACCGAAACGGCGGCCTGCGAATGGGGCGAGTCGGGCGTGCGCGTCAACGCGGTGGCGCCGGGCTTTGTGGCCAGCAGCGGCTTTGACACCTACGAACCCGAGATGCAGGCCAAGTTCCGCATTTTGATGAAGAGTGTGCCGCTGCAGCGCTATGGCACCGAGGCCGAAGTATCGGCGGCCATCGTGTTCCTGCTGTCCGAGGCGGCGGCCTACATCACCGGCTCCTTCATCCGCGTCGATGGCGGTGTGCCCAATGCCCGTCAGACCTGGAAGCTGAAGCCGACGGATCGCTCCAAACCCTTCAACGGCTTTGCCCTGGCCAAGCCGCCGAAGTGCCTGAGCGCCAAGGATGAATGACATGGACGCGACGACGCAAACCACAAACACGAACGATCCGTCGGCTTATCTCGCGCCCGGCCGCTACGTGGACAGCGATCACCCGGCGGTGATCGCGTTCGCGCGCCGGGTGGCCGACCCCGGCCTGACGCCGCGCGAGATCGCGGTCAAGCTCTATTACGCCGTGCGCGACGAGTTTCTCTACGACCCCTACTACTTTGACACCACGGTCGAGGGCTTGAAGGGCAGCCACGTGATCGAGGCTGGGCGTGGCTTTTGCGTGCCCAAGGCGGCGTTGCTGGCAGCGGCTGCCCGTGTACTGGGCGTGCCGGCACGGGTGGGCTATGCCGACGTTCGCAACCACCTGACCAGCAAACGCCTGCAAGACCTGATGGGCACCGACTTGTTTGTCTTTCATGGCTACACCGAGCTGTGGGTCGACGGCCAGTGGCTCAAGGCAACGCCCGCTTTCAACCGCTCCTTGTGCGAGAAAGCCGGTATCCACCCGTTGGAGTTCGACGGCAGCGCCGATTCGGTCTTTCATGAATTTGATGTCAGCGGCCGACGTCACATGGAGTATGTGCAGGACCGCGGCGCCTACGCCGATCTGCCGCGCGAGGAACTGCTGGCCACGTGGCGCGAGCACTACAAGAGCTTCGCCGACTGGGGTCAGGTTGCAGGCAATGGTGCCGACTTTGAACAAGAAGTGGGCTCGGGATCGTGATCACCATGAAGTGAGTTGACAAAATTTTTAAACAGCCATAAAGAGATAGCCATGAACCTGAGCAAATCGAAATTCGCAAACGCGTTGAGCGATCCTCGGTCGGGGCTTCAGCTTCGGCTGCCAAACGTGCGGGCAACCCTGCAAGCTGTGCAGGTTATTGCCGCGCTTTGTGTGACGCTGTTGGGGACCGGGCTTGCGCGAGCAGAGACTGGCGTAACAGCACAGACCGTCCTGATCGGTCAGAGTGTGTCGCTGACCGGGCCGCTTGCAGAAATCGGCAACGATTTCAGCGAAGGTTTCAAGGCGTACATCGACGAGGTGAACCGCCGTGGCGGGGTCTTCGGCCGCCGGTTGAAGCTCGTGCTAATGGACGACGGGTATGTTCCCCAACGATCACTGGCCAATACCGAAAAATTGATTGGTGAGGACAAGGTATTCGCGCTGGTCGGGAACCTGGGAACGGCCAATGTCACCGGTGTGCTGCCGCTACTGGAGCAACACCGTGTGCCATTGTTTGCGCCGTTCACGGGAGCAGACAGCCTGCGCCGCACGCCGAACCGGTATCTGTTCACCGTGATGGCTTCGTACGGTAGTGAAACAGAAAAAATGGTTCAGCATTTGACGACGACAGGGATCAAGTCCATCGCCGTCGCATACCTGAACAACGCTTTCGGACAGGAGGGGCTTGCGGGCGTGCAGGCGGCTATGAAGGACCGACAAGTAGCCCCGATAGCGAGTGCGGCGATCGCGACGGACGCTCGGGACGCCGCAGTTGCGGCGCAAACAATTGCTCTCGCGCGACCGCAAGCGGTCATTTTGACGACGGCCGGCAAGGCGACGATCGAATTCATTCGCGAGTTTAAGAAGACCGGAGTAGCAGCACAACTGCTGCTGCTGTCG
>NZ_JBFJMY010000608.1:0-2115 GCF_041633695.1 Hydrogenophaga sp. | reverse complement strand
ACCAGCGAGCCAGCTCGGTGATGAACGAAATGGTGCGGGCCAAGGACGAACTGGCGCAAAACCAGGGCGACGACCAGGGCACGGTGGTGGCGGGCATGTCCATCATGCCGCACGTGGGCATGCTGCCCTACGCCTTGCCCACGTTCTCGGCGCGGTATCCCCAGGTGCGTCTGCAACTCATTGAAGGCTTGTTTCCCGATCTGGAAATGCAGCTGCGCAATGGCAGTATCGATTTCTATCTGGGCGCCGCGCCGCGCGTGGCACCGGCGCCGGGTCTCGTGACCGAGCATTTGTTCGAGAACACCCGTGCCGTGGTGGCACGCAACGGGCACCCCTTGGCCAAGGTGCGAAACCTCAAGGGGCTGGTGGACGCCCAGTGGGCGACCACCTTGATCGACTACAACGCCGAAGACGATCTGCATAGCCTGTTTGCGCGGCACAAGCTGCCCCAGCCCGACATCCGCCTGCAGGCGCGTTCCGCGCTGTCCATCATGGTGGCGCTGGCCCACAGCGACCTGCTGGCGCTGTTGCCGGTGCAATGGGGTGAGTTCCCCTTGACACGGGATTCCTTGACCGTGATCCCGGTCAAGGAATCCTTGCCCGCACCGCCCATCGTGCTGATCCAGCGGCCCGATTTGCCGCTCACGCCGGCGGCCGAATTCTTTTGCGACGTGATGCGCCGCCACGCCCCCAAAGTCAGGGCCGCCAAAAAATAACAAACCGCACAGCCATGAACATCAACACGGTCGATCTCAATCTCTTTCTGGTGTTTCGCGCGATCTACGTCACCCACAGCGTGACGCAGGCAGGCGATTTTTTGTGCATGACGCAGTCGGCGGTGAGCAATGCGCTCAAACGTTTGCGCGACCGTTTCAACGACCCGCTGTTTTTGCGCACGCCTGCGGGCATGATGCCCACGCCCATGGCCGACGAATTGATTGGTCTGGTGGAGGAGGGCTTGCTGCGCTTCACCCAGGCCATCGACAAGGTGCAGCATTTCGACCCGGCCACATCCGACCGGCTGTTCCGCATCGCGATCAACGACATCGGGCAACTGGTGTTGATGCCCGGCCTGATCAAAGCGGCGCGCCGCCTGGCACCCGCACTGCGCTTCGAGACGGTGGGCGCATCGAACGGCGACGACGCGCGCAACCTCTTGCTGGAGGGCAAGATCGATATCGCCGTTGGCAGTTGGTCACCCATGGGCGAGGGCTTTCATGTCCAAGCTTTGAGCGACGAGACCTTTGTGGGCCTGGTCGGCCGAGACCATCCGATCCAGGCCGACCGGCTCACGCTGGAGCAATACCTGGCCGCCGAGCACGTGGCCTACCGCCCCAGCGGCGCGAGCGACGCCGCGCTGCAAGTCATCTTGTTGCAGCAAGGCGTATTGGCCCAGCGGAAAGTGGTGCTGACCGCCGCGCATTCGCTGGGTCTGTCGGCCGTGGTGGCCGCTACCGGTCTGCTGTTGACCGTGCCCTATCGGCTGGCGGTGGCCATGTCGGGCCCGCGCTCGGATCTGCGCATGGTCTACCTGCCGTTCCAGGTGGGGCCGTTCCAGGTGCGGCAGCAGTGGCACGAGCGTTTTGACACCGATACCGGCAATGGCTGGTTGCGCCGACTCATCTTTGACGTGTTCCAGGAATTGCCCAAACTGGATTTCAGCGCACCGGAAATCTGAGCAAACGCCGCTTCACTTGTCGGGGGTGGCAGGGTGGATAAGCGATTCAGTTACCGAATCACATCCGTTTTTTTGATATCTTCCGGGAATCATCAGGGCTGCCTATAGTCGCCTCCATCCACCTCCGGGTGGGTCGCCCAAAACGACGGAGACACGCATGCACCCCAGGCCCAGAACCCACCGCTCGCCACCGAGCAAGCCCGCATGGCGCCCAGCCCATGCACGCCCGGCGCAGACCCTCCAGGGTCTCTAGCACCACCCATTTTCGACCGCCATTCATCTGAAGCCGCCGCGCCTAGAGGCCGGCCACGCTGGTGCATGGGTGCGCGCATTTTTCTCTCCCATCCCATTGACCCCCGCAAAGGAAAACCCATGACCTCCAGAAAACGTGCTCTTGTGACCGGTGGCGCCACCGGTATCGGCCGCAGTGCCGTGTT
>NZ_JBFJMY010000607.1:0-2116 GCF_041633695.1 Hydrogenophaga sp. | reverse complement strand
TGGCCTGCGCCAGCCTGGGGGCGATCTGGTCCAGCTGTTCGCCCGACATGGGCGCCACCGTGGTGCTGGACCGCTTCCGACAGATCGAGCCCAAGGTGCTGCTGGCGGTGGACAGCTACAGCTACAACGGCAAGACCCACGACCGGCGCGAAATGGTCGACGAGTTGCTGTTGGCCTTGCCCACCGTCCGCCACGTCATCCATGTGGCCGGTCCGATTTGCCGCGCCGCGTCGCACAAGCCCCCGGCATGGCGCGATCGCACAGAGTGGTCTGAAGCCATTGCTGTCGATGCCGAATTGCGGTTCGAGCGCTTGCCCTTTGCCCATCCGCTGTGGATCGTCTACTCGTCGGGCACCACCGGGCTGCCGAAGGTCATCGTGCACAGCCAGGGTGGCGTCGTGCTCACGCACCTGAAAACCATGGCGCTGCAACACGACCTGCGGCCTGCCGACCGTCTGCTGTTTCTGGGCGGCACCGGCTGGATCGTCTGGAACCTGCAGATCGGTGCCTTGTTGACCGGCGCGAGCATCGTGCTCTACGACGGCAACCCGGCGTGGCCCGACGCGGCGGCACTGTGGCGCTTCATCGACGAGCAAAAGGTCACCCTCTTCGGCTGCGGCGCTGCCTACCTGATCAACTGCCGGAAAGACGGGCTGCGGCCGCGCGACATCGCGCCCTTGCAGAGCCTGCGCGCGATCAATGCCACGGGTTCACCACTGCCCATCGATGCTTACCACTGGGTCTACGACGCGGTGAAGCCCGATCTCTGGCTCGCTTCGATCAGCGGCGGCACCGACATCGCTTCCGGCTTCGTCGCCTGTGCGCCGATCCTCCCGGTGACCGCGGGTGAGATCCAGTGCCGTGAACTGGGCGTGGCCGCCTTTGCCTTCAACGACAAAGGCGAAAAGGTGATCGACGAGGTCGGCGAGCTGGTGATCACCAAGCCCATGCCGTCGATGCCGATCTGCTTCTGGGGCGACCTCGAGCACCGGCGCTACCTGGAGAGCTACTTCGAGATGTACCCCGGCCTGTGGCGCCACGGCGACTGGATCCGGTTCACCGAGCGCGGCACCTCCGTGATCTATGGCCGCTCGGATTCGACCATCAACCGCCACGGTATCCGCATGGGCCCGGCCGAAATCTACCGGGTGGTGGAAGAGCTGACCGAGATCCGCGACAGCCTCGTGATCGATCTCGAATACCTCGGCCGGCCCTCGTTCATGCCGCTGTTCGTGGTGCTGGAGCCTGGTCAGACGCTGGACGAGGCCTTGAAGGCCAGGATCGTTCTGCAGATCAAGACCAAAGCCTCGGCCCGGCATGTGCCGAACGAGATCTACCAGGTCAACGAGATCCCGCGCACGCTCACCGGCAAGAAGATGGAGGTGCCGGTGCGCAAGCTGTTGCTGGGCGCGGTGGCCGAAAAAGTGGCCAGCCCCGATGCGATGGCCAACCCAACGAGCATCGGATTTTTCCAGCGGCTGGCCGATGAGCTGAATGCAGCGCAGACCAGCTGATGCCATTTCACAAACACCCTTTTTTAACCCCCGCGGAAAGCCGCAATTCGACGGCAATCGCATACCCATCCGTGTAGCAACACGATAAGGAGACAAGCATGAGCAACAAACCCAAAGTCCTGATGATCATCACGCTGGACACCAAAGCGGTGGAAGCGAACTTCATTCGCGAGGTGCTGGAGTCACAGGGCGTGGACGTGGTCCACCTCGACGCCAGCATCCGTGAATCCACCGATTCGAACGTGGAGATCCCGCCCGAGGCCGTGGCCGGCGCCGCCGGGAAGACGATCCAGGAAGTGCGCGACATGAAGCACGAAGGCAAATGCCAAGGGGTGATGATCGAAGGCTCGGTCAAGTGCGCGCTTGAATACCACGCCAAGCACGGCTTGAGCGGCATCATCGGCGTGGGGGGCTCCATGGGCACGGCCCTGGGCACCGTCGTCATGGGCATGTTCCCGTACGGCCTGCCCAAGGTGATGGTGTCCACCATGGCATCGGGCTTCACCAAGCCCTTCATCGGTGCCAAGGACATCAACATGTTCAACCCGGTGTGCGACATCGCGGGTCTGAACAGCATCACACGCGACGTGTTCCGCAATGCC
>NZ_JBFJMY010000606.1:0-2119 GCF_041633695.1 Hydrogenophaga sp. | reverse complement strand
CATAGCCGGGCTATGGGGCTGCACATCCGGCAAAAACTGTCCTCGCTGGGGGCGATTTTCGCTTTCGACGCCTTCTGCCGCGCAGGCCCCTAGGGACTTTTTCAGCGTCCACCACAGTCCGCCAAAGAAAAATACACCCAGAGCAAGGCCGGCCAGACCGGCCAGCAGCAGGGGCCAGAGTTCATGTGTCTGCATCGTGTCCATCCTGCTTGTCTTCACGCATGGCGCGGTCTTCTTTGCTCACCCAGTGCCAGGCGTTGAAACAGCCCAGCACCAGCCCCGCCACCAGCAGGGCCAGCGTCCACGGGTGCCGTCCCGGCTGGTGCGCGTCCAGCCACATGCCCAGGGCCGCGCCCAGCAAGGTGGGCACCACCACCGACCAACCGACCAGCCCCATCATCCCCAGCCCGAACCACAGGCCTTGGCTGGCGTGGCGCCGCGCGTTCAGCTTGCGCCGCGCTTTGGCGTTCACCTGCTCGGCCAGGCCGGGCCCGGCGCCGCTGGTTTTTTTCGGTCCGGGTTCAGTCATGGCGGATCAGGGCAAACCGGGTCAGAAAGCCGGTTTCCAGCTTGTTCATCACGGCGCGCTGGCTGCTCGTCTGTTCGTCCAGTGTCAGGAACTCGTGCTCCACGGCGCTGCGCAACTGGGCCAGGCTGCTGCCCAGCATGGCGCGCCGCACCGAGACGCGCACATCGGGGCCGGTCTTGACCAGCACACCTTCGTCGATGGCCACGAAAACCTCGCCGTCGTCCGGCGTCTCGAAGCTGAGGATGCCGGGCACCAGGGCGGCGACGCAATCGAGGCGGTGCGGCAGCAGGCCGAACGAGCCGGTGCTGGTTTCCGCCACGACGCGCGAGACCGCGTCTTTTTGCAGAAAGATCTGGAACGGCAGCAGCACTTCAAGGCGCATGTGCGGTCTCCTCTGGCGGCGACACCCCGGTGGTGAGCGTTTGCCGCGCCTCGGCAATCGGGCCGATCATGTAGAGCGCGCTTTCGGGGTAGTCCTTGAATTCGTCGCGCAGGATGCGCTCGCAGCCATCGAGCGCGTCGGCCAGCGGCACCGCCTTGCCCGGCAGGCCGGTGAATTGTTCGGTGGTGAAAAAGGGCTGGGTCAGAAAGCGCTCCAGCCGCCGCGCGCGCGCGACCACGTCGCGGTCTTGCGGCGAGAGCTGCTCCAGGCCGAGCATGGCGATGATGTCCTTGAGTTCGGCGTACTGTGCCAGCGTGCGCCGGATGTCTTGCGCCAGCCGGTAGTGGTCCGCGCCTACGATGCCGGGCGTGGCCATCTTGGAGTTCGATTGCAACGGGTCTATGGCCGGGTACAGGCCTTCGCTGGCGCGCTTGCGCGACAACACGATGGAGGCCGAGAGGTGCGAGAAGGTGTGCACAGCGGCCGGATCGGTGAAATCGTCGGCGGGCACGTAGACCGCCTGTATCGAGGTGATGGCGCCGGTGTCGGTATTGGCGATGCGCTCTTGCAGCCCGGCCAGTTCGGTGCCCATGGTCGGCTGGTAGCCCATGCGCGAAGGCATCTGGCCCATCAGGCCCGAGACTTCGGAGCCGGCCTGGATGAAGCGAAAGATGTTGTCGATCAAGAGCAGCACGTCGCGGTGCTCGTCGTCGCGGAAGTACTCGGCCATGGTCAGCGCCGCGTGGCCCACCCGAAAGCGCGCCCCGGGCGGCTCGTTCATCTGGCCGAACACCATCACCATGTTTTGCAGCACACCGGCTTCGTCCATGTCGTGGTGCAGTTCCTGTCCCTCGCGGCAGCGCTCGCCGATGCCGCAGAAAATGCTCGCGCCCTGGTGGTGGCCCACCATGTTGTGGATCAGTTCGGTGAGCAGCACCGTCTTGCCCACGCCGGCGCCGCCGAACAGGCCGGCCTTGCCACCGGTTTCCAGCGGCAGCAGCACGTCGATGGCTTTGATGCCGGTCTCGAACACCACCGACTCGGTGGAGCGGTGGGTCAGTGGTGGCGGCGCTCGGTGCACCGAGCGCCATTGCACGTCGGTCGGCGCCGGGCGCCGGTCGATGGTCTGGCCGAACACATCGAACATGCGCGACAAAATGCCGGGACCCACCGGCACCATCAAGGGCCCGCCGGTGTTCTGCACTGCT
>NZ_JBFJMY010000605.1:0-2122 GCF_041633695.1 Hydrogenophaga sp. | reverse complement strand
TCGGTTTGACCCCAGGTTTCCTGTGCTATCTGTTCGAAAACTCCGCTGGATCGTTGGCCGTGTGGGTCCCTTTGGAGCGGGGGCTGAGGAAGGTCACCGCCGTGATGTGGTCACGCACCCAGTAGATGCCGAGTTCGGCATCGGCAGAGCCCACGCTGGGCGGAAAGCACTCATCCCACCCTTCGCGTGGGCCGCCCACTGGCGCAATCGCCCAGAGCTTGGTTGGCAGCGGCTGTGCGACGTTGGCCATCTTCACGTGCTCGTTGATGAAGGCGACATCCATCGGATAGAACACCCACGCCTCATCTGCCCCCAGCCGGAAGAACTGGAAGTTGCATCCCAGCGCGTGGCCTGGATAGGCGGGAAAACGGGTTCCACTGGGCAGGGTGCTTGCAGTGGGTTTCGGCTCTGGGGATGCCTGTTGGCCTACATCACGCAGTACAGGGGGGACATCGTAAGGTCGCTCCAGACGTTTGCCGATTTCAGCCCATCGTCTCCCCGCTGCGTTGGCGCGCTCGCGCTGCAATGCCTCGGTGCGCTGTCGCACGGCACTCACTTCGGCCTCTATGGCGGCTTGTGCGGCGGCCCGGAGACCCAGCGTGTCGAGGTGATACCTCCAGCGAAAGCTCACCGTCTGCTTGAGAATGGCCATGGCGTCCTCGCGCGTGCGGGTGCCTGATGGCCATGCGGCTGAGACCACCAGTGAGCCGTACGCGCAGTGCTCAGGCTGGTCGTCGACCTGAGGGACGCCCGCGTCGTCCACCTGGACGAACAGCGCAAAGGCAGCACCCGTGTCCAGCGCACCGGTGGCCACCACCTTGGACTTCGGGGGATGCTCTCTCCATGCGAGAGGGCCTGAAATCTGAGCGTTCCACTCTACGGCCTGTGAGCGGTCCAGCCACGCCGAGATAACGCCTGCCGAGGTCCTGTATTCGGGCAACACGAGCGCCCCACGCTCGGCCAACTCGCGTGCAAATTCGATGCCCAGGCTTCTGGCGAGGTTCTCCGCACCGGCTTCGCACTCGGGGCGCTCCTGTGAGGCCTCGTGTGAGAAGTGCCACTCGTTGGTGTCTCCCTGTTTGGCCACCAGCGGGCTCTTGCACATGGGGCAGAAACATCCGCACGTAGCCCCTCGTAAGACTTCGCCGACGAAGCGTATGGCTCCGCTGGCATCAATCGCCATGATCTGGATGCTGGACATGGGTTGCTCAGTCCTCTCGCGCGTACCGAGTCAAAGGTTTCACCAGTGATGCCAGAGGAAGCATGCGTTTGCAGTCCTCGTCCAGCGGCAAGCCCTGGTACAACCCCACTAGATCCAGCAGCTCGGACACGGCTCCGTTTTCCACGCCTGTAGGTTCAAGGTGTTTCATGCACTCCACATCGACCATATCGAGCACGAGGTCCTGGCGATCGACCGGGATGGTGCTGCGCTCTTGTGGGCCTTGAGGGCGCACTTGCGCTCCTCGATAGGCTATGAAGAATGCATTTTGACCCTGAAGTCGGCGACTCGAAGGGGCTCGGACTCATTGAGCAGGCAATCCAGCTTCAAAAGCTTGAGGACTCGAATGCCTGACTATCCTCTCCGAGTCGTCCCGATGGAGAACCTGTCCGTTTCAGTGCGATGTCGCTGGGCGTGACTGGCTCCACAGATCCAGTTCGCTGCGGCGCCAGGCCACTGCGCGCACACCGAGACGAACGGGGCAGGGGAACTGTTGTTGGGCGATGAGCCTGTATATCGTCGATCGACCCAAGCCCGTCATCTGTATGACGGATGGCATGCGCAGAAACACGGTCGAAACTTGATCCTGTGTTTCCGGGGGTGGGGCAGAGGTCTGTTGCACGGCAATCTCCCGGTGGAGGCATGTAGGCAACTGTAGGGCGCTGCGGGCGCCTCGGTCATGCTGGATTCGCTGACAAATCTAGCGCATAGAGTTGTATCACCGAGCTTCTCGACGTCTTAGATGCCGTCTTGGCAAGACCGGTCTGTTGCGATCCGGACACATGCATGTTTCCGCGGAGAATTTCGGACACGTGTCGGACACGGCGTATCCAGAAAGCAAAAGAGTCAGCAGGCGCTAACCTGCTGACTCTTGATTTACTTGGCTCCCCGACCTGGACTCGA
>NZ_JBFJMY010000604.1:0-2124 GCF_041633695.1 Hydrogenophaga sp. | reverse complement strand
TGACCTTGATCTTCGCGGCACGCAAAGAACAGCGCGAGCGCGAACTGCTGACATTGGGCCCAGAAGCGCGCTACCGCGCCTTTTGCGCCGAGCACCCCGCGCTGGCGCAGCGCGTGGCCCAGAAGGACCTGGCCCGGCACCTGGGGCTGACGCCGGTCGGCCTGAACCGCATCGTGGCCCGCGTGCGCAAGCAGGCGGACTGAGGCCACGACACCGAGACTCAGAACGTCTCGGTGTCGACTTCGCTATTGGCCTGGGCGTTGTAGCGGTTGCCGCTCACGGTCTTTTGCTGGATGTGGGCATCCAGCCGGGCCATGACATCGGCGCTCAGCACCACGTTGGCGGCACCCAGGTTGTCCATGAGGTGCTCGACGCTGCGCGTACCGGGAATGGGCAGGATGTGGTCGCCACGGTGCAGCAACCAGGCGATCGCCAGTTGCGCGGGCGTGCAGCCCACTTCGCGCGCCATGGCCAGGTAGCCGGGCAGCAGCCGGGTATTGGCGGCGTGGTTCTCGGGCGTGAAGCGCGGCATGCTGCGGCGGATGTCCTTGGCGTCAAAGGCGCTCACATCCAGCTCGCCACACAGAAAGCCGCGCGCCACCGGGCTGAAAGCCACGAAGGCGGCGCCCAGTTCGCGGCAGGCCTGCAGCACCGCGATCTCGGGGTTCCGTGTCCACAGCGAGTATTCGGTCTGCACCGCGGTGATGGGGTGCACCGCATGGGCTTTGCGCAAGGTGGTGGCCGACACCTCGGACAAGCCAATGGCCTGGATCTTGCCCGCACGCACCAGATCGCTCAACGCGCCCACACTGTCTTCCACCGGCATGGTCTTGTCCCAGCGGTGCAGGTAGTACAGGTCGATCACATCGGTCTTGAGCCGTTTGAGCGCCGCTTCGCAAGTGGCACGGATCGTCTCGGCACGGCCATCGATCACGCGCACCAGCTTGCCGTCACCCGCCACGTCCACGCCTTGCATGCCGCACTTGCTGGCCAGGGTGAATCGCGAACGGTGTTTGGAAAGAAAGCGGCCAACCAGGGTTTCGCTGGCACCAAAACCGTAGAGGGCAGCGGTGTCGAAATGGGTGACACCCGCATCCAGCGCGCTAAGCAGCAGCCTTTCGGTCTGCGCGTCCGAGACCGGCGGGCCGTAGGCGTGGCAGATGTTCATGCAGCCCAGGCCAATGGCCGAGACGGAAAAAGGGCCAAGTTTGCGTTGTTGCATGGGCGTTTCCTCTGTTCGCAAGGTCGTACTAAATGGGCGCGGCTGCCCGCGCCGCGCGGGGGCGAACCCGATCAGGCGCCGAGCTGCTGCTCGAGCTGGTGCAGCACCTGGTAGCAGTTGAACACCTGGGCCACGCTGGAGTTGGGCTCGCGGCCTTCCTGGATCGCGGCGAAGAACTCGCGGTCTTGCAGCTCGATGCCGTTCATGCTCACCGCCACCTGGCTCACGTCGATCTTCTCTTCTTTGCCGGTGAACAGGTCGTCGTAGCGCGCCAGGTAGGTGGCGGTGTCGCCGATGTAGCGGAAGTAGGTGCCCAGCGGGCCGTCGTTGTTGAAGCTGAGCGACAGCGTGCAGATCGCGCCGCTGGCGGCTTTGAGTTGGATGCTCATGTCCATGGCGATGCCCAGCGTGGGGTGGATCGGCCCTTGAACGGCATTGGCCTGCACGATGGGGCTGCCGGCCTGGTAGGCGAACAGGTCCACGGTGTGGGCGGCGTGGTGCCACAGCAGGTGGTCGGTCCAGCTGCGGGCCTGGCCGAGTGCGTTGGTGTTGGTGCGGCGGAAGAAGTAGGTCTGCACATCCAGTTGCTGGATGTTGAACTTGCCGGCCTGGATCTGGTTGTGCACGTACTGGTGGCTGGGGTTGAAGCGGCGGGTGTGGCCGCACATGGCCACCAGGCCAGTCTGTTTTTGCAAGGCGATGACTTCCTCTGCGCCCTTCAGGTTGTCGGCCAGGGGAATCTCCACCTGCACGTGCTTGCCTGCTTTCAGACAAGCCAGGGTTTGCTCGGCGTGCATTTGCGTGGGCGTGCAGAGGATGACGGCGTCGACCTCTTTCAGGGCCAGGCTGTCGGCCAGATCGGTGGTCACGTGGCCGATGCCGTACTTGGCCGCCACTTCCTT
>NZ_JBFJMY010000603.1:0-2143 GCF_041633695.1 Hydrogenophaga sp. | reverse complement strand
GTTTGCGCTTGCGGCTGATATCGCCGCCGTAACATTTTGCCAGCACGTTCTTGCGCAAAGCTTTGATGCTTTCACGCGCAATCACATTGCCCCCAATGGCGGCCTGGATCGCGACATCGAACATCTGGCGGCTGATGATCTCGCGCATTTTCGCCACCACCGCCCGGCCGCGGTATTGTGACTGCGAGCGGTGCACGATGATGGACAAGGCGTCGACCTTCTCGCCGTTGAGCAAGATGTCCACCTTGACCACGTCCGAGGTGCGGAACTCCTTGAACTCGTAGTCCATGGAGGCGTAGCCCCGGCTCACCGATTTGAGCTTGTCGAAGAAGTCCAGCACGATCTCACCCAGCGGCATCTCGTAGGTGAGCATCACCTGCTTGCCGTGGTAGGCCATGTTCTGCTGTATGCCGCGCTTCTGGTTGGCCAGCGTCATGACGGCGCCCACATACTCTTGCGGCATGTACAGGTGCACGGTGACGATGGGTTCGCGAATTTCCTCGAGGCGACCCTGGTCGGGCATCTTGGAAGGGTTTTCGACCAAGATGATTTCACCGTCGGGCTTGACGACCTGATACACCACGCTGGGCGCCGTGGTGATCAGGTCCTGATCGAACTCGCGCTCCAGCCGCTCCTGCACGATCTCCATGTGCAGCAGGCCCAGAAAGCCACAACGGAAACCAAAGCCCAGCGCCTGCGACACCTCGGGCTCGTAGTGCAGAGACGCGTCGTTGAGCTTGAGTTTTTCCAGCGCGTCGCGCAAGGCGTCGTACTGGTTGGCTTCGGTGGGATACAGCCCGGCAAAGACCTGCGGCTGCACCTCTTTGAAACCAGGCAGCGCCTCGGTTGCGGGCCCCGCGTTGTTGGGCAGCTTTTTTTCCAGGGTGATGGTGTCGCCCACCTTGGCCGCCTGCAGCTCTTTGATGCCCGCGATGATGAAACCCACCTCACCGGCTTTGAGCGCGGGCCGGGGTTCGGTGCCTGGCGTGAAGACGCCCAGGTTGTCCGCATCGTAGACCGCGTTCGAGGCCATCATCTTGATGCGCTCGCCTTTGAGCAAGATGCCATCGACCACGCGCACCAGCATCACCACGCCCACGTAACTGTCGAACCAGCTGTCGACGATCATGGCGCGCAGCGGTGCATCCGGGTTGCCCTTGGGCGGTGGAATCCGGGCCACCACCGCTTCCAGAATGTCCTCCACGCCCATGCCACTTTTGGCCGAGCAGGGAATCGCGTCGGTGGCGTCGATGCCAATGACTTCTTCGATCTCGCTCTTGGCGTTCTCCGGGTCTGCGTTGGGCAGATCCATCTTGTTGAGCACCGGCACCACTTCCACGCCCAGGTCGAGTGCGGTGTAGCAATTGGCCACGGTCTGCGCTTCCACGCCCTGGCTGGCATCGACCACCAGCAGCGCGCCTTCACAAGCCGAGAGCGAACGCGACACTTCGTATGAGAAGTCCACGTGGCCGGGGGTATCGATCAGGTTGAGGTTGTAGACCTGGCCGTCTCGCGCCTTGTAGTGCAAAGCGGCCGTCTGCGCCTTGATGGTGATGCCACGTTCTTTCTCGATGTCCATCGAGTCCAGCACCTGCTCGCTCATCTCCCGGTCGGTCAAACCGCCGCAGAGAGCGATGATGCGATCGGCCAGCGTGGACTTGCCATGGTCGATGTGCGCGATGATGGAAAAATTGCGAATGTGGTTCATCAAGAAGACTGGTCAAGCACGGAAAAGCCCGGGACGGGCAACAAGCGAGCGGGCATAAAAAAGGGCGCGTCAGCTGCTGACGCGCCCAGAACCAACAAGCAATGGCAACTGCATTAGTTGGGGTTTCATTGTAGGCAAAAAGCCCGAAATGCACACCAAGGAAACGCCAGCCGAAGCATGTTGCAGCGCAGCAACAGGATTTTTACCCACAGCTTATACACAGGAAATTCAAACTGCCGGTGGAGGGCTTGTGGATGACCTTGGGACAAAGCCTTCAGCTCCCACCATGTGAATGGCGAGGGGCTTTGATATCCAGAATCCGCTCCAAACAAGCCCGATTTTAACGAAATTGCATAGCGCCCACGGTTCAAATGTTTGCGCTCACTGACTTTTCAGATTCAAACCGGGGTTCGCCTGCCCCGGCTGTACTGTGGC
>NZ_JBFJMY010000602.1:0-2149 GCF_041633695.1 Hydrogenophaga sp. | reverse complement strand
TTCATCCGCTTCTTCTACAACCGTCCGCTGGATACGCTACTGGCGACTTGGGGGCTCAGCTTGATCCTGCAGCAGACCTACCGCACGGTATTCGGTGCGCAGGAGGTAAGCGTTCCGCTGCCCATGTGGCTGGCAGGGGCCTGGGAGCCTACCGAGGGCATTCAGCTCCCAATTACCCGCCTTTTCATCGTAGGTCTCACGGTGGCCGTGGCCATCGGCGTCTACCTGCTGCTCTACCGCACGCGCTGGGGGCTGAAGGTCCGGGCCGTCACTCAGAACCGCCCGATTGCCGGGGCCGTGGGTATCGATACGAACCGCGTGGACGCGCTGACCTTTGCACTGGGCTCGGGTCTCGCCGGCATTGCCGGATGCGTGTTCACGATGATCGGTTCGACCAACCCAGGTACCGGCCAGCTCTACATCGTCGACTCGTTCATCGTAGTGGTGTTCGGTGGCGTCCAGAGTCTCGTGGGCACCGCGCTCTCAGCGCTATTGATTGCCCAGGGGCAGACCTGGCTTGAATTCCTTTTGAGCGGCTCCATGGCCAAGGCCACCATCCTGTTGCTGGTGATTCTGGTTCTTTACTTCCGTCCCAACGGCCTATTTGCCGTGCGTTCCAGGAGCTGAGCATGTCGTCCCATACACATCGAACCGATATGGCAAGTGCCCTGGCGCTGTTGGCCCTGCTTGTAATTGCCCTGCCACTGATGCTCGACCCTTTTCGCCTGAACCTTGTCGGAAAGTATCTGGCACTGGCCTTCGTGGCTATCGGAATCGTGCTCACCTGGGGATACGGTGGCATCCTGAGCCTGGGGCAGGGCGTTTTCTTTGGCCTAGGTGGCTACATGATCGCCATGTTTCTCAAGCTGGAGGCCTCATCGCCAGAGCTACCGGATTTTATGGTCTGGAGCAGCGTGGAATCGCTACCGCTTTGGTGGATACCTTTCCGCTCGCTGGGTTGGACGGTGTTGGGCATCCTTCTGCTACCGGCAGCAGTTGCCTACCTGTTCTCGTATGCCATCTTTCGCCGACGGGTTGGCGGAGTGTATTTCGCCATCGTCACGCTCTCGCTGGCGCTTACCTTGACTGTGGTGGTGGTCGGCCAGCAGGGCGACACCGGCGGTGCCAATGGCATCACCGATTTCCACACCCTGCTGGGGATGGACATCCTGGACGACCGGTCGCAGCGGGCGCTCTATTTCATCGAGGTCGCCGTCCTGGCGGTGGCGATGTTCCTAGCGCAGGCGCTGGTGCGAAGTCGCTTTGGCAAGATTCTGATTGCCATCCGCGATCGAGAAGACCGTGTGCGCTTCAGCGGCTACGACACCGCGCATATGAAGGCATTTGTGTTCGCCTGTGGCGCAGTGTTGGCGTCGGTGGGTGGTGCGTTCTTCACCTTGCAAGTTGGTCTCATCTCTCCCAGCGCCATCGGCGTGGTGGCGTCGGTGGAGATGGTGATCTATGCGGCTGTCGGCGGGCGCTTGTCAATCCCGGGAGCGGTGGTGGGTGCGTTGTTGATTGGCTTTCTCAAATCGTACCTGTCGGAGACCTTTCCCGAGGGGTGGCTGTATTTCCTGGGGGCGGTCTTCATCCTGGTTGTTTGGGTTATGCCCAACGGTTTGGCCGGGCTGAAGGACCAGTGGCTCTCCCGCCGCGGATCCGGGGGTGCGGAATGAACAACAGCTTTGCCATGCCTCTTCCAACACACGTTACGTCTGCCATGAGCACAACCACTACCTCCGATAACGTACTACAGGTCGAGAATCTCACCGTCTCCTTCGACGGGTTCAAGGCTGTTGATGGCTTGAGTCTGAGAGTAGAGCGCAACGAGCTGCGGGTCATCATCGGTCCCAACGGCGCAGGCAAGACCACGCTGCTCGACATGATCTGCGGAAAAACCCGCCCCACCTCCGGGCGCGTGCTCTTCGAGGGACACGACCTCACTCGCATGAAAGAGCACCAGATCGTGCGCGCTGGCGTTGGCCGCAAGTTTCAGACGCCGTCGGTCTACGAGGATCTCACGGTGTTTGAGAACCTGGAAATCTCGCTGCCCCGCACGCATGGTCTGTTCCAGTCGTTGACTTTCCGCCGCACCGCCGCGATTGTGCAGCGTATCCAGGACATGGCCGGGCAGATTTTTCTGACCGAC
>NZ_JBFJMY010000601.1:0-2157 GCF_041633695.1 Hydrogenophaga sp. | reverse complement strand
TCGTAGGTGGCTGCGTAGGCCACCTGGCCGAGCTGCCGCACCGCCGGCCCTGGCTTCATGGTGCGTCGGTGCCGCGCACGCGCAACACAAGGGCGCCGACTTTGCAGGGCCGCAGCAGGGCGTTCATAAAACGTACTTCACCAGCGGATGCGAGGTGAGCGTGCGGTACAGCTCGTCGAGCTGCTCGCGGTGCACCACGTGCACCGACAAGGTCAGCCCCAGGTAGTTGCCGGCCTTGCTGGGCCGTTGCTCGACGTGCATCTGCTCGTCGAACTCGGCCTCAAACGCGCGGGCGATGCTCAGCATGGCGGCCAGGAATTCCGGGTTGTTGCCCCCCATCACCTTGATGGGAAAGCGGCACGGATATTCGATCAGCGATTGCTCGGGTGGGATTTCTTGGGGTGGGTTCATGGCATACCTTCCATTTCAATGGGCCAGACGGGCCTTGGCCCCTTGGTAGCCCGCATACAGTTGTGCATAGACTGGCCCGGGCTTGCCGCGCAGTGCGCCGCGGCCTACCGGGTGCCCATCCAGCGTGGTCACGGCCAGCACCTCTTTGCTGGCCGACGACAGGAGCAATTCATCGGCTTGCAGGACCTCTTCGCGCGCAATGCGGCGCAATTCGAAGTACAGCCCCAGGTCGCGGCAGATGCCTTCAATCAGGCCGAAGCGGATCCCTTCGAGCAGCAAGTGGTCCTTGGGCGGGCCGAACACCGTGCCGTCTTTCACCACCCAGACATTGCTGGCCGCCGCTTCGCTCAGGAATCCGTCGCGGAACATCACCGTTTCCGTGGCGCCCACGTCCGCGCTGATCTGGCGGGCCAACACCGCGCCCAGCAAGCTGGTGCTCTTGATGTGCGCCTTTTGCCACCGAAAATCGTCGGCGGTGACACAGGCCACACCTTGCGCACGTTGCTCGGCGCTGGGCTGTTTCATGTCGCTGGCCATCACGAAAACCGTGGGTTCCAGGTCGGGCGGCATCACATGGTCGCGCAGTGCCACGCCCCGGGTGACTTGTATATAGACGAGTTGGTGGTTAGAGTGGCCGCTGGATTGCAGGTCTTGGATCAGGCGTAGGGCGATCTCCAGCCATGCTTTGCGTGGCAGCGGGTTGCTGATGCGCAGTTCGCCCAAAGAGCGGTCCAGCCGGGCCATGTGTTGCTCAAAGCAGAACACCTGCCCGTCGTAGGCCGGCAATACTTCGTACACGCCATCGCCAAAAATAAAGCCCCGGTCCAGCACGCTGATCTTGGTCTCGGCCAAGGGCCCGTAGGCACCGTTCAGGTAGCACAGTGTGGACGGCAGGTCCGACCGGGGAAGGGCCGGCGAACGCTGGAGTGGGGTGTTCATCATGGGATTATCGGTCGATGACCTGCACGGTCGCGCAAGGCGTGTCGGTGAGCTTGACAGGGGCCTCGGGTTTCTACGTATAATCAATGGCTGTGCTCAATCGCATCAAACTGTAACCCGCGTGTAATTTGCCATGTCGACAATGCGCAAGCCAGAGTCGGCATCACAAGTGACCGACCCTTGGGAAGATGGGGTGCCGGAGCCGGAATTCAAGCCGCTGACGCCCGAAGAGGCCCTGCAGTGGCGAGCCACGCAGCCAGGCTTGTCGCCTTGGCGCGTGGTGGGAGTGCAGTCGCTGGTCGGGCTGGTGGCGGGTTTGCTGGCGTGGTTGTTCACGCAGCGGTCTGCTGTGGCTTGGTCGGTGCTGTATGGCGCGGCATCGGTGGTGGTGCCCACGGCCTTGATGGCCTGGGGGATCACGAAGAGTGCCCTGTCCCGTCGAATGTCGGCTCACGTGGTGACCGCGTTCATGAGTTTTGTATTGTGGGAAGGGGTGAAGATTCTGTTGACGGTGGCCATGTTGTGGTCGGCGCCCAGAATCGTTCCCGACCTGAACTGGCTTGCCCTGGTGGCGGGCCTGGTTGTTGTGCTGAAAGTGTACTGGTTTGGATTTTGGATCCAGACCCGTCGTTCCAAAATAACGGTTGATAGGGCTTCATAGACATGGCTGCTGAAGGACACACGCTCACACCGGGCGAATACATCCGCCACCACCTGGTTCACCTGAACAACACGGGGCACAAGCAGGAATCGATCGTGGACTTTTCCGTGATCAACTTGGATTCCGTGGTGCTCAGCGTCTTGCTG
>NZ_JBFJMY010000600.1:0-2159 GCF_041633695.1 Hydrogenophaga sp. | reverse complement strand
GACCGGATCGTTGGCACGAAAGTCGCTTCTTTGCTGGTATCGAACTTGAGACCAGCACCCCATGAACACCCCGCATCCACTTGAAGCCATGGCCGGCGATCCACGCGGCCGCCAGACAACCGAGCTCTCGGTTCCGCAACTGGTTGGACGGGTTTTTGAGTCCGCACCGGCCGCTGAGCGCAGCCGCTTGCTGCGCTATCTGTTGCAGCCCTTGGGCGTGCTCGCCACGGCAGCTGTGGCCAACGGCATCTTTGCGCGCATCCGGCTGCGCAGCGATTGGTCGCAGTTGAACGTGCCACTGGACGAAGTCAACCGGGTGCAGGCCGCCGACGTGGCGGCCCTGGTCGACCGGGTGCAACAAGTGGGTCTGGACGCGCTGGACGGCCTGGTCCACATCGTCGGCGCCTCGCCCGTGCTGGCCAGTTCGGCCGCCGCCGCTGTGCTGGTGGCCGTGCTGGCGCAGCGCATGCGCCGCACCGAGCGTGCGCTGGACGACGCGGAATAATTCAGCGCTTTTTTCCTGCGCCTGCCCCGCCCCTGTTCGCGTGCCGAGCCAGGGACGTTCGCACTTCAGTGCGCCAGCGCGGGGTAGTCGGTGTACCCGGCGGCGCCGCCACCGTAAAACGTGGCGCGGTCGGGCGTGTTGAACGGACCACCTTGCCGCAGGCGCTGCACCAGATCGGGGTTGGCAATGAACGGCCTGCCAAAGGCAACCAGATCGGCGCCCTCGGCCAACGCGGTGGTGGCCAAGGGCAAGTCGTAGCCGTTGTTGACCATCCAGGCCGCGCGACCACCCGCTGCGCGGTAGCTTTGCTGGAGCGCCGCGTAGTCAAACGGGCGGTCCGGCACTTCACGCGGTCCACCGGTGGCGCCTTCGATGAAATGCAAATACGCCAGTGGATGGGATGCGAGCTGGCGCAACACATGGTCGAACAAGGGCTGCGGATCGGCATCCACCACGTCGTTGGCGGGCGTCACGGGTGACAGGCGGATGCCGGTGCGCGCACCGCCAATCGCGTCGGTGACGGCAGCGACCACTTCGAGCAACAAACGGGCGCGGTTTTCGATGCTGCCGCCGTAGGCGTCGCTGCGCTGGTTGCTGCCGGTCTTCAGGAACTGGTCGATCAGGTAGCCGTTGGCGGCGTGGATTTCCACGCCGTCAAAACCCGCCTCGACGGCGGCGAGCGCGGCCAGGCGGTAGTCCTGCACGATCCCCGGCAACTCGGACAGTTCGAGCGCGCGCGGCTCCGAGGTGTCCACAAAGGTGGGCGCCCCGTCGCGGATCAGCACGGTCTTGGTATTGGCGCGGATCGCCGACGGCGCCACCGGCGCGGCCTGGCCCGGCTGCAGCTCGGTGTGCGACACGCGCCCCACATGCCAGAGCTGCACCACGATCTTGCCACCGGCTTCGTGCACGGCCTGCGTCACCGGCTTCCAGCCGGCGATCTGCTCCGGCGCATACAAGCCCGGCACATCGGAATAGCCCTGCCCCTGGTGGCTGATGGCCGTGGCTTCGGTGATCAGCAAACCCGCGCTGGCGCGCTGCGCATAGTAGGTGACCATGAGCGGCGTGGGCACCGCACCGGGCGCGCGGTTGCGCGTGAGCGGGGCCATGACGGTGCGGTTGGTCAGCGCCATGGCGCCCACCTGGATGGGGTCGAAAAGAGAGTTCATAGGAGCGGTTGGGCGAGCACCGGAGCAACACGCCGTGGACAAAGAAGAGCCGCGTTTGTCGCACAGATGGCGCCAGGATGAAGATCACCTGGGTGATACCCCTGCTGAGGCAACACCCTCTATCACCGGGTTCGGCAAGCCGGTGCGAAATGGGTTGGCACCGCGTATTTCTTTTATAACTATCTTTTTTATAGTAATATTTTCCGCAACCGCATCACCCGCCAACGCGCACCGCCCTACACGCTTGCCACCGCCATGAAACGCAGCTCTCTGCCCGACCGTTATTGTTCGCTCGCCCGTGCCAGTGCCGTGCTGTCGGACAGCTGGACCTTCATGGTGCTGCGCGAAATCTTTCTCTCCAACCGGCGCTTCGATGGCATTCAGGCCCAGACCGGCATGTCGCCGCGCTCGCTCACCTCGCGCCTGGGCGCGCTGCTCGAAGCCGACATCCTGCTGCGCACGCCCTACCAGGCCGCCCCTTTGCG
>NZ_JBFJMY010000599.1:0-2171 GCF_041633695.1 Hydrogenophaga sp. | reverse complement strand
ATGGTCACCTGCGGTGGCCAGGCCACCATCCCCATGGTCGCCGCCGTCTCGCGCGTGGCCAAGGTCCACTACGGCGAAATCGTCGCCAGCATCTCCAGCAAGAGCGCCGGGCCCGGCACCCGCGCCAACATCGACGAATTCACCGAAACCACCTCGAAAGCCATCGAAGCCGTGGGTGGGGCGGCCAAAGGCAAAGCCATCATCGTGCTCAACCCGGCCGAGCCGCCGCTGATCATGCGCGACACCGTCTACACCCTGAGCGATTTCGCCGACGAAGCCGCCATTGCCGAATCGATAGCGCGCATGGTCGCCGACGTCCAGGCCTATGTGCCGGGCTACCGCCTGAAGCAACAGGTGCAGTTCGACCGCATCGAAGGCCTGAACATTCCCGGCGTCGGCCCCAACCTGAGCGGTCTGAAGACCTCGGTCTTTCTCGAAGTCGAAGGCGCCGCCCACTACCTGCCCGCCTACGCCGGCAACCTCGACATCATGACCAGCGCGGCCCTGCGCACCGCCGAACACATGGCCCAGCGCCTGCTGTCCGGTGCCGTGGTCCCGGTCTGAAGGAGCGCACCATGAGCCACGACATTGCCAAGAAAATCTACATCTCCGACGTGACGCTGCGCGACGGCAGCCACGCCATCCGCCACCAGTACAGCGTGGCGCAGGCCGCGCAGATCGCCCAGGCGCTGGACGAAGCCCAGGTCGATTCGATCGAAGTGGCGCACGGCGACGGCCTGCAAGGCGGCAGCTTCAACTACGGCTTTGGCGCCCACACCGACCTCGAGTGGATCGAAGCCGTGGCCAGCGTGGTCAAACGCGCCAGGATCACCACGCTGCTCTTGCCCGGCATCGGCACCGTGCACGACCTGAAGGCCGCCTACCAGGCCGGTGCCCGCACCGTGCGCGTGGCCACCCACTGCACCGAGGCCGACATCAGCCGCCAGCACATCGAATACGCGCGCCACCTCGGCATGGAAGCGGTGGGCTTTCTCATGATGAGCCACATGCAGACCCCACAAGGCCTGGCCGAGCAGGCCAAGCTGATGGAGAGCTACGGCGCCACCTGCTGCTACGTGGTGGACTCGGGCGGTGCGCTGAACATGAACGACGTGCGCGAGCGTTTCCGCGCCTTCAAGGACGTGTTGAAGCCCGAGACCCTGACCGGCATGCACGCACACCACAACCTGAGCCTGGGCGTGGCCAACAGCATCGTGGCGGTGGAAGAGGGCTGCGACCGGGTGGACGCCAGCCTGGCGGGCATGGGTGCGGGTGCGGGCAACGCGCCGCTGGAGGTGTTCATTGCCGCGGCCGAACGACTGGGCTGGAACCACGGCTGCGACCTCTACAAGCTGATGGACGCGGCCGACGACATCGTGCGCCCGCTGCAAGACCGCCCGGTGCGGGTGGACCGCGAGACGCTGGCGCTGGGTTATGCCGGTGTGTACTCCAGCTTTCTGCGCCACGCCGAGGTGGCGTCCAAGAAGTACGGCATTCCCACGGTGGACATTCTGGTCGAGCTGGGTCGCCGTCGCATGGTGGGTGGCCAGGAGGACATGATTGTGGATGTGGCGCTGGATTTGCTCACGCAGCGTGCTGCTGTGAATCCCCGCGAAGCCGCCCTCGCTGCCGAATAAATACCCACAACCATCCGGAGACCACACCATGAAATTTCGTCAACGCATCCGACTTCCTCTGGCCTTGCTGGCCCTGGCAGCCTCGGCCGCTTTCGCCCAGGACGGCAAGACCGTCCGGCTCGTTGTGCCCTTCCCGGCGGGTGGTGCTACCGACGCCATTGCGCGCATGATCGCACCCAAACTGGCACAGGAATTCGGGCAGTCCGTGATCGTGGAAAACCGGACCGGGGCCAGTGGGCAGATCGGCACGGCGTATGTGAAGTCCGCTGCGCCCGACGGGCTGACCTACCTGTTCACCACCGACCACACCATTGCAACCTTGCCGGTGCTGGTGGACCGCGCGGGTTACGACCCCCTGAAGGATTTCACCGCCGTCGGCCAGGTGGCCCGTTTCCAACTGGCCTTGTCCGCGTCGATTGCGGGCGGGGCGGCGAATCTGTCCGGCCTGAAAGACGTGCTGCGCGCCAACCCCGGGCGTGCCAGCTTTGGTGTTCCCGTGGTTGGCGGATACCCGTCCACAGTCGGCGTGGCGCT
>NZ_JBFJMY010000598.1:0-2176 GCF_041633695.1 Hydrogenophaga sp. | reverse complement strand
TGGCGCGCGCGGTGGCAACACCGGCGTGGCCGACGCCGACAACCTGGCCTGGAAGCTGGCCGCTGTTTTGCGTGGCAAAGCGCACCAGAACCTGCTCACCAGCTACCACGAAGAGCGCCTGGAAGCGGCGCAACAAAACGTGCAGGTGACCAACCGCACCGCCCGCTTTCTGCGCCCTGCCGAAGGCGTGGAGCAACTGTTCCGCACCGCTGCCATCGGCCTGGCGCGCCAGTACCCGTTTGCGCGCAGCCTCATCAACACCGGCCGCATGGCCGTGGCCAACCCTTACCACCGCTCGGGCGCCTGCAGTTACGCGCCCGGCAGCGCGGCGGGCCAGTCGGTGCAAAACGTGTTCTTCGCCTGGCCCGACGGCAGCCCCGGCAACGTCAACCAGTTGCTCGATTGGGCGGCGGGCGATTTGCTGCTGCTGGTCTTTGCCGACCTCTCAGCCGCCAGCCTGCAACGCCTGCGCCGCCTCGGTGTCGACGCGCCCGTGCGCTGCGTGCAAGTGCTGGGCCCCGACGCCCCAGCGCAGGCACTCGAACACGTGCGCGACCCCAAAGGCCATCTGCAAGGCGCCTGCCACGTGTTTGGCCACGCCTGGGCACTGGTCCGCCCCGACGGCTACCTGGCCGCCACCGGCGAGTCCATCAACGGCCAGCTGGTCACGGCCATCGAGCATTCGCTCGGGCTGCAAGGAGCCACCGCATGAAAACCACGCCACACTTTCAAGATGCCGATGCGTTTTACGAGCAGCTGCTCGACGCCCACGAAGGCCTGAGCAGCGAAGCCAGCGCGCTGCTCAACGCCCGCCTGATCCTGCTCTTGGCCAACCAGGTGGGCGACGCGCGCGTGCTGCAGGAATGCATAGCCGCTGCAAAAGCATAGGGCGCGTCCCGACGCGCCGCGCGCTGCGTCGCGGGCGCCTTTCCCCGGCGCGGGCTTCAGAAGCGGGCCTCCACTAAAATCGGGCGATTCCCCGTCCTTCCTCACGGCATCCTGCGGGTTGCCGTTTTCACTTCTGTGCCCGCCCATGACCGACACCCTGAACCAACCCGGCCTGCAATCGCTTGCTAAATCGTTTGAGCCCGCCGCGCTTGAAGCCCATTGGGGCCCCGAGTGGGAGAAACGCGGTTACGGCGTGGCCGGGTTTCGGGGTACACAGGCGCCCAAGGCCGATGCGCCAGCGTTCGCCATCCAGCTGCCGCCACCCAATGTGACCGGCACGCTGCACATGGGCCATGCCTTCAACCAGACCATCATGGACAGCCTCACCCGCTACCACCGCATGATGGGCTTCAACACCGCCTGGGTGCCCGGCACCGACCACGCCGGCATCGCCACCCAGATCGTGGTGGAGCGCCAGTTGCAGGCGCAAGGCATCAGCCGCCACGACATGGGCCCCACGCCCGCCGAAGCGCGCAAAAACTTCGTCGCCAAGGTCTGGGAATGGAAGGAAGAAAGCGGCAACACCATCACCACACAAATGCGCCGCATGGGCGACTCGGTGGACTGGAGCCGCGAGTACTTCACCATGGACCCGAAACTGTCGAAGACGGTGACCGAGACCTTTGTGCAGCTCTACGAGCAAGGCCTGATCTACCGCGGCAAGCGCCTGGTGAACTGGGACCCGGTGCTGATGAGCGCGGTGTCGGACCTGGAAGTGGAGAGCGAAGAAGAAGACGGTTTTCTGTGGCACATCGCCTACCCGCTGAGCGACGGGTCCGGCTCGCTGACCGTGGCTACCACCCGCCCCGAGACCATGCTGGGCGACGTGGCCGTGATGGTGCACCCGGAAGACGAGCGCTACACCCACCTCATCGGCAAGACGGTGCAGCTGCCGCTGTGCGACCGCGCCATTCCCGTGATCGCCGACGACTACGTGGACAAGGCATTCGGCACCGGCGTGGTCAAGGTCACCCCCGCGCACGACCAGAACGACTACGCCGTGGGCCAGCGCCACCAGTTGCCCATGATCGGCGTGCTGACACTGGACGCCAAGATCAACGGCCAAGCTCCCACCGCCTACCAGGGGCTGGACCGTTTTGTCGCGCGCAAAAAGGTGGTGTCCGACCTGGACGCCTTGGGCCTGCTGGTCGAGACCAAAAAGCACAAGCTCATGGTGCCGCGCTGCGCGCGCACCGGCCAGGTGATCGAGCCCATGCTCACCGACCAG
>NZ_JBFJMY010000597.1:0-2178 GCF_041633695.1 Hydrogenophaga sp. | reverse complement strand
GCTGGGACTGGGTCGGCATGAACCTGCAGAACGGCGACAGCCTCACCGCCTTTCGGCTGCGCCGTGCCGATGGCAGCGCGTTGTGGGCCGGTGGCTCGTACCGCAGCCAGGGTGCCAGCGCTGCGACAGGTCGGCTGCGGCGCTTCGGCCCCGACGAAGTGGTGTTCACGCCCTTGCGGTTCTGGACCAGCCCGCTCACGCAGACGCGGTATCCGGTGGCGTGGCGGCTGCGCACGCCCGGTGGCGACTACACCGTGAAAGCCGTGATCGACGCGCAAGAACTGGACAGCCGCCAGAGCACCGGCGCGGTGTACTGGGAAGGCCTGTCCGACCTGTTCGACAGCCAGGGCCAGCGCGTGGGGCGCGGCTACTTGGAAATGACGGGCTACGCACAGCGGCTGGTCTTGTAATCTTGTGAGCCCTGTTGCAGGGCATGCACCGCATGCCGCGTGGTGCTTGTCGATGGTGCGGGGCTACGGTGCGTCGGTCGCCTGCGGCCGCCCTTCGGTCATCACCAGCAAATGGATGAAGTGCAGTTTCGCCACCACCTCGTGGGGCAAGACAAACGGATAAAAATCGGGTTGCCCCATGGCCCGCGACATGCCGTTGAGCAGCATGGTCAGCTGGGTCCAGCGGTTCAGGAAGTCCAGAAAGCGCGAGGCATCCGGGTGGTCGGGCTGGTAGAGCGCCGTGGCGTCAAAGGGCGTGAAATCCAGCTGCGTCGTATCCAGCGACAAGCCATAGCTGGCCGCGGTGTCCACCGTGTCGCGCATGTGCATGTAGTGCGCCCAGCATTCGGCCCAGTCTTCCCACGGGTGCACGCTGGCGTAAGCGCTGACAAAGTGCAGCGGCCAGTCGGCGCGCGGCCCCTCTTCGTAGCTCTTTTTCAAGCTCTCGGCGTAATCCTGGTTTTCATCCCCGAACAAGTCCCGGAACGCGGGCAGCCACGCGCTGCCGGGGTTGTCGACCAGCCGGTACCAGTAGTAGTGACCGATCTCGTGGCGAAAGTGCCCGACCAAGGTCCGGTAAGGCTCGTTCATGGCCCGGCGCGTGTGTTCGCGCTTGGCGTCATCGGCTTCGGCCACGTTCAGTGTGATCAGCCCATCGTCGTGGCCGGTCATCACATGCTCACCCGGCCCTGGCGAACGCAGGATGTCGAACACCAATCCGTTCTCGGTGTCTTCTGTCTCGCGCGACGCGACCGGCAGGCCCATCACCAACAGGGCCGAGACCAGGCGGCGCTTGGCCTGCTCGACCCGGCCCCACAGCTCGCCGTTGTCCGGGTGCTGCGGGTCCGACAGGTTCGGGATGGTGCGGTTGAGGCGGCAGGCCTTGCAGAGCTGACCGTGTTCGTGCCGCTCGGATTCGGGCAGCAACCAGTTGCAGTTGGCCGGCGTCTCCCGGTTGGCGCAAAACACATAGGCGGGACCGTCGGAAAAGCTCTCGACCCAGGTCTCGGCTTCGGCACCCGGCGCCAGGGACATCAGGCGCCCCTGTCCGGCGTCATAACCCAGCAGCGTGCCGCAAGCCAGGCACCGGCTGTTGACGAAGAAGATCGCCTGCCCGCATTGGCAGGTATAGACACGCACCGTCTGCGCCATCGGTGGCATGGGCTGCATGGAAGGCACGGCGGCAGGCGAAAAGGTGTTTTGCACGGTGAGGATTCGGTGTGTGATCGGGGCCGCCGATCACCGCTCAGGGCGGTATCGCATGCGGCGCGCTGAGCATCAGCGCAACAGGCCGAGTCTGCCACGGCGCTCTTTGCGTCGCCCGGATTTCGCACCTGACCTGTGCGACACCGGCTCCCCTCGCGCCACAGGAACCCCCGCGTGGTTCACGCGTCGGGATAAAGCGCCTCAGCGCGGCTTGACGGCCTGTCCGTCGGTGATGATGCTGCCCGGGTAGAGCAGCACGGTATCGCCCTCGTTCAGGCCCGCGCTCACCCAGGCCACATCGGCATTGCGCCGCTGGATTTGCACCGGCCGCGCAGTCGCACGCTCGCGCTCGATCACAAACACGCGCCACTGGGCACCGTCTCGCACCAGGGCCGCCGTGGGCACCAGCAAGACGTCGGCCTGTGAAAAAACGGTGATGCGCGCATCGACGCGAAAGCCATCCCCCAGGCGCCAGGCCTCGTCCGCGGTCGACGCCAGGTCCACGACCACGTTCACGCGTTGC
>NZ_JBFJMY010000596.1:0-2184 GCF_041633695.1 Hydrogenophaga sp. | reverse complement strand
GCGCGCGGGCCACGGCGCGCTGGCCGAAGGCGTGTACGTGGGCTGGTGGAACGCCGCCACCAAACTGAACCTGGGGCTGGCCGCCGGCGCGGCGCTGCCCTTGCTTGCCCTGGCCGGATATGCGCCCGGCCAAACCGATCCCCAAGCCTTGCAGGCACTCACCCTGGCCTATGTGGCCGTGCCCTGCGCTCTGAAACTGATGGCCGCCGCGCTGCTGTGGCGCTGGCGCATCGCCAACCCGGAAGAAACATGACCACCGCTTTCCACCCCCTTCACAAGCGCCTGCTGGCGCTGGCCATGGCCTTGCTGGCCACCACCTGGCTGGCCAGTTGCGCCGGTCCGCAACTGGCGGACCACGCCGGCGAACGGCCGGTGTTCGATCTGCAGCAATACTTCACCGGCGACGTGCGGGCCTACGGCCTGGTGAGCGACCGCTCGGGCAAGGTCTTGCGCCGTTTTGTGGTGACGCTGCGCGGCGACTGGGTGGGCAACCAGGGCACGCTGAACGAACAGTTTGTCTACGACGACGGCGAACGCCAGCAGCGCATCTGGCACCTGCAGCGCCTGGACAACGGCCGCTACACCGGTACCGCCGACGACGTGGTGGGCGTGGCCGAGGGCGCACAAAACGGCTCCGCCTTCAACTGGCACTACACCTTGAGCCTGCCGGTGGACGGTCGTGTCTACGAAGTGCAGTTCGACGACTGGATGCACCTGATCGACGAGCGCACCGTGATCAACAAAGCCACCATGAGCAAGTGGGGGCTGCGCCTGGGTGAGGTCACCCTGTCGTTCACCAAGCTGTGATGCCATGGCACTGAACCCTGTCATCCGCGACTGGAACGACCAGGTCGTGTGGATCGTGGGCGCGTCGTCCGGCATTGGCCGCGCCACCGCCAGCCGCCTGCACGCCCTGGGCGCGGTGGTCGTGGTCTCGGCCCGCAACGCGGACGCGCTGAACGCCTTTGTGGCGCAGCACCCGGGCAGCCACGCCGTGGCGCTGGACGTGACCGACCCCGCCGCGCTGAGCAGCGCCATGGCAACCGTGCTGGCCCTGCGCGGACGCCTCGACCTGGTGGTGTACTGCGCCGGGCACTACCTGGCGATGCGTGCCGACAGCTTCGATCTGGCGGAAATGCAGCGCCACCTCGCGGTCAACTACAGCGGCGCCCTGCACCTGCTCGACGCCGCCCTGCCGGTGCTGATCCGGCAAGGCCACGGCCACCTGAGCCTGGTGGCCAGCGTTGCGGGTTACCGGGGCCTGCCCAACGCCATGGCCTACGGGCCGACCAAGGCCGCCTTGCAACACCTGGCCGAAACCCTGTACCTGGACTTGCACCCGGCGGGCATTGGCGTGTCGGTGATCAACCCGGGTTTTGTCGCCACGCCGCTCACCGCACCCAACACCTTCACCATGCCCGCGCTGCTGACGCCCGAGCAGGCAGCGCAACACATGGTGCGGGGCTGGGCGCGCGGGCGTTTTGACATCCACTTTCCCAAACGCTTCACACTCTGGCTCCAGCTGATGCGCTTGTTGCCGCACAGCTGGTATTTTCCGGCGGTCCGCCGCACCACACAAACATGAGCCCACCCGACCCATCCCCGTCCGCTGTCCACGCGCGCGACCCGCGCACCGCGCGGGTGGTCGATTTTTACGAGTCGCTCTCACCGCGCTCGCTGCGCCGCCTGCCCACGGTGTACGCCGAGGACGCGCGCTTCATCGACCCGTTCAACGACGTGACCGGCCACGCCGACATCCAGCAGGTGTTCGAACACATGTTCGTGTCGGTGGAGGCACCGCGCTTCGAGGTGCTGCATTCCATCACCGAAGGCAGAGAGTGCTTTTTGCTGTGGAACTTCCGCTTTCGCAGCCGCCCCGGAGCGCCCGAAACCCGCATCCACGGGGGCAGCCATTTGCGCTTCGCGGTGGATGGCCGCGTGGTCTGGCACCGCGACCATTGGGACCCAGCGCGCGAGCTGTACGAAAACCTGCCGGTGCTGGGCTGGGTGCTGCGGCGGCTGCGGCGGCATCTGCGCGCCGTGCGCTGATCCTGCGCCGCCAGCGGGGCGGGATCAACGCTGGGCAGTGGGCGGCACATATATAAGCGGATCACGATATATAGTGGCGGCACCACCCCGTTCGGCCTCAGTGCCTCCCTGGAGACCCGCATGCGCCCCGCCTGG
>NZ_JBFJMY010000595.1:0-2187 GCF_041633695.1 Hydrogenophaga sp. | reverse complement strand
TGAAGCGTTCCTCAAGCACCGAACAATATGTAAGTTATTGATTTATAAGATTTTTAAAGATGACAACAAGCACAGAAATCAGCTACAAGATCGAATTGATCCAGCGCCTGGAGTCGCAGGACGGACAAGGCCTGCGCTGAAGCGCTTCTGCATCCTGTTTCCCCATGAAAAAACCCGGCCTAGCCGGGTTTTTTCATGGGGAAGACTTGGGCAAAGACCCTTATTCGGTCACCACCACTTCCACCCGGCGCGCTTCGGCGTCGTTGCCACTGCCCGTGGCCACTTCGGGCTTCTTCAACTCCACATGGTCGTCGTTCACGCCCGCACCCAGCAGCACGTCACGCACCGCCATGGCCCGGCGCTTGGCCAGATCGGCGTTCATCACCGGGTCACCCGTGGCATCGTGGAAGCCCGAGATCACCAAACGCTTGCCCGAGGTGGCGGCCGCGATGGCGTCGCCCAGCGCATCGAGTGCGCCCGACGCCAGATCGGCATTGCCCGACGCAAAATAAAACCGAACCACGCCGTTTTCCACCACCACACTGGCGTCTGCGCTGGCACTGGTGTTGGCGGTCGTGCTGGCAGACGCAGCCGGTTCCGCTGCGGCCATGGCGGTGCTGACACCGGTGCTTTTTCCCGCATTGGCGCGCACGCTGTGAAGGCCCACGCCTGCCGTCAGACCGATGGTCAGCAAAACGATGGTGATGAGCACCGCAGCAACGATGCTGTGGTCGGGTTCTTCGTTGTTGGAAGACATGGGAAACTCCGTAGAAAATGAACTGGGGCTGTGACAGAAGCCACGGCAAAAATGAGTACCAAAGAACTGCAATACCGCTTGCCCAATTGTAAATGCCAGAACATGCCTCTTGCCTGAATCGCTCACCCGCTCAAGGTAAGCGGGTGTACCCCGCGCGCGACGGTGCGCAGATGATGGCCCAGACGCTGGCGCAGTGGCGGGCCCAGGGACCAGAACCCGATTTGTGGATATTTGCCTACGCCTCGCTGGTCTGGCGCCCCGACTTTGAGGCAACCGAGCGCCGCCCCGCCCAGGTGCAGGGCTACCACCGCAGCCTGAAGATGTGGAGCCGGGTCAACCGGGGCACACCGCAGTGCCCAGGCCTGGTGTTCGCCCTGATCAACGGCGGTAGCTGCACCGGCCTGGCCTTGCGCGTGCCGCACCAGCAGGTGGAAGCGCTGATGCCCAGCCTGTGGGCGCGTGAAATGCCCAACCCGGTGTACGACCCCAAGTGGCTGCACTGCCAGACCGCGCAGGGGCCGGTGCAGGCGCTGGCGTTCACGCTGTCGCGGCGCAGCCCCAACTACACCGGCACCTTGAGCGACGAGCAGTACCGGCAGATCTTTTCCACTTCCTGCGGGCGCTACGGCAGCACGCTGGACTACGCACGCCAAACGCTGCACGGGCTGCGGGCGCACGGCATCGAAGACCGCGCCCTGGCCAGGCTGCTGCAACTGGCGGAGTAACGCCACACGGCGCCCAGCGCAACGGCACTTCTATACTTGCGCGCATGAACATCGCCGACCTGCGCAAAAGTTACGAAAAAGCCGAACTCAGCGAATCGGCCTCCCACGCCGACCCCATGCGGCAATTCGAACAATGGCTGCAAGAAGCCATTCAAGGCGAAGTGCCCGAACCCAATGCCATGACCTTGGCCACCGTGGGTTCCGACCTGCGCCCCAGCACCCGCATCGTGCTCGTCAAAGGCTTTGATGAACGCGGCATCGTCTGGTACACCAATTACGCCAGCCGCAAGGGCCAGGAACTGGCGGGCAACCCGTTTGCCGCGCTCCAGTTCCATTGGGTGGAGCTGGAGCGCGTGGTGCGCATCGAAGGCGTGGTGGAAAAAGTGAGCGACGAAGAAAGCGACGCCTACTTCCACAGCCGCCCGCTCGACAGCCGCATTGGCGCCTGGGCCAGCCCACAAAGCGAAGTGATCGACAGCCGCGCCGTGCTGGTGACCAACGCCGCCAAATTCGGCGCCAAATTCCTGCTACAGCCGCCGCGCCCGCCACACTGGGGCGGCTACCGCCTCAAGCCCGACAACTGGCAGTTCTGGCAGGGGCGCAAGAGCCGGCTGCACGACCGCCTGCGCTACACCTTGCGAGGGGATGGTGGGTGGTTGCGGGAGCGGCTGGCGCCTTGAACACGCTGCTGTGGCGTGACCGGCT
>NZ_JBFJMY010000594.1:0-2193 GCF_041633695.1 Hydrogenophaga sp. | reverse complement strand
TTTGACGAAGGCATCACCCTGATCGCGCGTGGCGCGCTGCTGCCGCAGAACGAGCAATTGCTGGTGTTCGACGACGTGTCGGAAATGGTTTCGGCCCAGCGCGCCAAAGCCTGGGGCGAGGTGGCGCGGCGCCTGGCGCACGAAATCAAGAACCCGCTCACGCCGATACAGCTCTCGGCCGAACGGCTGGCCATGAAACTCACGGGCAAAGTGGCCGTGCCCGAGCAGGCCATTCTGGACAAATCGGTGCGCACCATCGTCGACCAGGTGGACGCCATGAAGCGGCTGGTCAACGAATTCCGCGACTATGCCCGCCTGCCCGCCGCCGTGCTCGCCCCAACCGATCTCAACGCCCTGGTGCGCGACTTCATGGGCCTGTACGACAACGCCACGGTACCGGTGCGCGTGGAGCTGTGTGAGCCCTGCCCGCCGGTGCTGGCCGACGCCCAGCAAGTCCGCCAGCTGCTGCACAACCTGGTGCAAAACGCCCAGGACGCCATGGCCGACCAGCCGGATGCCGAGGTGTTGCTGCGCACCCGGTCGTCGGAATCCGGCCAGCGGGTGCGCTTGTCCATCGTCGACCAGGGGCCGGGTTTTGCCGAACACATACTCAAGCGCGCTTTTGAGCCCTATGTGACCACCAAGGTCAAAGGCACGGGCCTGGGCCTGGCGGTGGTCAAAAAAATCATGGAAGAACACGGCGGCCGGGTCGATCTGAGCAACCGGCTGCTGGACGGCAAAGTGATCGGCGCGCAAGTGTCGTTATCATTCGCAGTTGCGAATTGACAACATCGAAGGTAGGAACACCCCATCACCATGGCAAATATTCTGGTTGTAGACGACGAGCTGGGCATACGCGATCTGCTCTCTGAAATCCTCAGCGACGAAGGTCACACCGTCGAACTGGCGGAAAACGCGGCCCAGGCCCGTTTGTGCCGCACGCAGATGCGCCCCGACCTGGTGTTGCTCGACATCTGGATGCCCGACACCGACGGCGTCACCCTGCTCAAAGAGTGGGCCAGCACCGGCCTGTTGTCCATGCCGGTCATCATGATGAGCGGCCACGCCACCATCGACACGGCGGTAGAGGCCACCCGCATCGGCGCCACCGCCTTCCTGGAAAAGCCCATCACGCTGCAAAAGCTGCTCAAAGCGGTGGACAACGGCCTGAACAAGCCCGTGGCCAGGGCCGGCATGCTGGTGCCCTCCAAAGCTGGCATGTTGCTGCCCAACGACCTCACGGTCGAAGTGGCCATGACCGGTGGCACCCTGCCCGAAGCCACCATGGACATCGGACCGCAGTCCATGCAGTCGTTCAATCTGGAAGGCCCGCTGCGCGAAGCACGCGACGAATTCGAAAAGGCCTATTTCGAGTTCCATCTGGCCAAGGAATCCGGCTCCATGACCCGCGTAGCCGAAAAAACCGGCCTGGAACGCACCCACCTCTACCGCAAGCTCAAGCAGCTGGGCGTAGACCTCGCCCGCAGCAAACGCAACGCGCTCTGAACGCCAGACGGCGCGAAAGAGCATCTGCGAAGCTGCTATACTCTCGCTTCTGTTTGGCCCGGTAGCTCAGTTGGTAGAGCAGCGGATTGAAAATCCGCGTGTCGATGGTTCGATTCCGTCCCAGGCCACCAAACATTCGTCAAAAGCCCGTCCACGCGACGGGCTTTTGTTTGAAGTCGGATTGCGGGATTAGCTCAGTTGGTAGAGCGATACCTTGCCAAGGTATAGGTCGAGAGTTCGAGTCTCTTATCCCGCTCCATTTGGCCCATGTTGCTCAGCCGAGAGCAACCGCCTGAAGAAGCCCGTCCACTGTGATGGGCTTTTTGTTGCTGAGGCCAGTCGTCTGGTGCCGTGTCAGATCACCGCCGCTGGCGCCGCAGCAGCAAACGCACGATGACGAAAGCGGCACCGGCAGCCGCACCCAGGCCCGGAAAGATGACGAGGTTGTCGGCGATCAGCGGGGCCTGGTTGAACATCAACGAGACCGCGCTCATGCACACGCCGAGCATCAAGCCCACGTAGATCGGCGTTGTCTGTCGCAACAGTCGGCGCAACCGGGGAGTGGCTGCGAGCCCCAGCAAACCACCGGCCAACAGCAGCATGACCATCACGCGCACGCCCATCAGCCAGGCGAGCAGCAGGCCGATCACGATGGGAACGTAACGGAGCGGCAGGTGCGCGGGCGCA
>NZ_JBFJMY010000593.1:0-2205 GCF_041633695.1 Hydrogenophaga sp. | reverse complement strand
GCTCAGCCATCTGCCTGGCCGACATCGTGACGGAAAAGACCATCGTCAACGGCATCATCGGTCTGGTCGCCACCGGCGGCTCCACCAACCACACCATGCACCTGGTCGCCATGGCGCGCGCCGCGGGCATCCTGATCGACTGGGACGACTTCTCCGAGCTCTCCCACGTGGTGCCGCTGCTGGCCCGCGTCTACCCCAACGGCAGCGCCGACGTGAACCACATCCACGCCGCCGGCGGCATGGGCTACCTGATGCAAGAACTGCTCGCAGCCGGTCTGCTGCACGGCGATGTGACCACCGTGATGGGCCAGGGTCTGGCCGCCTACACCCGCGAACCCTGGCTGGACGGCGACGCGCTCGCCTGGCGCCCGGTGCCGAGCCAAAGTGCCGACACCGCCGTGCTGCGCCCGGTGAGCGAGCCCTTCAGCCCCGACGGCGGCCTGCGTCTGCTCACCGGCAACCTGGGCCGCAGTGTGGTCAAGGTGTCGGCGGTCAAGCCCGAACACCGCGTGGTGCGCGCACAAGCCGTGGTGGTGAGCGACCAGCAAGACCTGCTGGCTTTGTTCAACGCAGGTGAGATCAACAAAGACCTCATCGCCGTGGTGCGCTACCAGGGACCGCGTGCCAACGGCATGCCCGAGCTGCACAAGCTCACGCCACCGCTGGCCGTGCTGCAAGACAAAGGCTTCAAAGTGGCCCTGGTCACCGATGGCCGCATGTCGGGCGCGTCGGGCAAGGTGCCCGCTGCGATCCACCTCAGCCCCGAAGCCCTGGCCGACGGCCCCATCGCCCGCGTGATGGACGGCGACTGGATCACGCTGGACTGCGAGCGCGGCGTGCTCGAGCTCGAAGTGGATGCCGCCACGCTCGCGGCGCGCGAGATCCACCACCCCGACCTGAGCGCGAACGCACACGGCACCGGACGCGAGCTGTTCGGCCTCTTCCGCAACCACGCCAGCACCGCAGAATCGGGTGCCTCGCCCTTGCTGAACTGACCACCGCCCAGCGGGCTCCCGATCGACCTCACACGCGAGCCCGTTATTTCAATAAATGGAGACCGCCATGCCCATCACCTGCTTTTCCCGCCCCGCCTTCAAGTCCCGCGTCGTGCCCGTCATCGTGCTGAACGACCCGAACCACGCCGTGCCGCTGGCCCACGCGCTGCTCGAAGGCGGCATCGACGTCATGGAAATCACGCTGCGTTCGGATGCGGCCCTGGCCTCCATCGAGGCCGTGGCCAAGGCGGTGCCCGAGATGCACCTGGGTGCGGGCACGGTCACGCGCCCAGATGAAGTGCAACGGGTCATCGACGTGGGCGCCTCCTTTGCGCTCTCACCCGGCTGCACCGACGCACTGGTGGACGCGGTGAAGATCGCGCTGCTGCCCTTTATTCCCGGCGTGATGACACCCGGCGAGGTGATGCACCGGCGTGCACAAGGCTTTTCTCTGATGAAGCTGTTCCCCGCCGCGCAAGCCGGTGGTCTGGGCATGTTGAAAGCGCTCGGCGCACCGATCCCCGATGTGAGCTTTTGCCCCACCGGCGGCGTGAGCCCCGAGAACCTGAAAGACTTTCTGAAGCTGCCCAATGTGGCCATGGCCGGTGGCTCCTGGCTCACGCCATCGGACGCGCTGACGAAGGGCGATTGGGCGCGCATCACCCGCTTGGCTCGCGAGGCCACCGCTCTCGCCGCTGAGGTACCGTCGGCTTGAAGCCCTAGACCGCGCCACATTCGGGCCGAACCTGTCGAAGCCCTGTTGTCCATGCACCGCGCAGCCCTTCGACAGGTTCAGGGCGAACGTCAGGAGAACACCCGCTCTATGAACGCACAACTCAGCAAGCCATTGCACACCACCCCCACCCAACTGCCCGCTTGGGCACAACTCGGCCAACTCGCCGCTGCCCCGCAAACCCACTTGCGCGATGTCTTGGCCGCCGAGCCCGACCGAGCCGAACGCCTGAGCGTGAGCGCAGCCGGCATCACACTGGACCCCTGCCGTCAGCGTACCAACCCGGCCATCCAAACCGCCTTGCTGGCCCTGGCCGAACAAGCGGGTGTCGCCGCGCAGCGCGACGCCATGTTCCGTGGCGACCCGATCAACCTGACCGAAAACCGCCCCGTGTTGCACGTGGCCCTGCGGGGCCAGAACGGCCCCTGGGGTGAGGCCATCAGCGCCGACGTGGCGCGCGAACTCGAACGCGTCTGC
>NZ_JBFJMY010000592.1:0-2209 GCF_041633695.1 Hydrogenophaga sp. | reverse complement strand
GGGGCGGCACGATGTGCGCGGCTGCAGCGTCAAGCTCACCAGCGAGCGGGCCGAGACCGAGCCCAAGGTGTTCACCAACATCCACATGCACTTCACGGTCACGGGCAAAGGGCTTCCCCCGTCTGCTGTCGAGCGGGCCATTGCCATGAGCCACGAAAAATACTGCTCGGCCAGCATCATGCTGGCCAAGACCGCCGAAATCACGACCAGTTTCGATCTGCTGGAAGCCTGAAGGCTTCACGAGCCAACTAAATCCGGTGTGCGACCGTTGTCATGACGCGCGCCGCCACCCGCATCAAACCTTTCACAGGCCGGGGCAGTTCGACCGCCCCCGCGTGCTGGGCTTCGCGCGCATGTCTTGCTTCGTCTTCCTTCATTTGGGCCACGATCGCACGCGAGGCCTGATCGGCGGCGGGCAGGCGCTCCATGTGGCTGGCCAAGTGGGCTTCCACCTGGCGCTCGGTCTCCACCACAAAGCCCAGACTCAAGCCTTTGCCAAGCCCCCCGGCGAGCAAGCCCAAGCCAAAGGCGCCCGCGTACCAGACCGGGTTGAGCAGCGAGGGGCGGGCATCGAGTTCGTCCAGCCGCTCCTGGGTCCAGGCCAGGTGATCGGTTTCCTCTTTGCCTGCGGCCTCCAGTTGCAGGGCCAGCGATTCCTGTCCCGTCCCTCGGCCACGGACCGGCCACCGGGCCATCAAAGCCTGCGCCGTGTACAGGGCCTGAGCACAGACCTCTCCAACGTGGTTGACCCGCATCAAGGCCCCAGCCTCCCGGCGTTCGCCTTCGTTCAGCGTTTCAACTTCGCGTGGTTCGGGCACCGTTGGACAGTCGCGCGACGCCCTGGGGTGCACAAAAAGGGTGCGCAGCGCTGCATCTGCAGCATTCAACAGGGCGTCCATGCAAATTCCTTGTGGAAAAACCGATTCCCACACAAGGTGGGCGGTGTTCAGTATTCTGGCCCAAGGCAGCCGTAAGCGCGAAATCTGGGTCCCGGCGCTGCCGCCGGTCGCAGAAACCGCGCCTTCGATCCGGTCCAATGCTGTTGTCCATGTGCAACGAAATACCCACCGCACCGCCGAAACTTTTGCATCCCGTACCGCCTTCTGGTGCAATAGGCCAACTTCCAAAAACGGAGGTTGGCTCTGGGGCTATAACCCACGGCCTCTTTTTTCAACCTTGGAGAAAATCTCAATGAAAAAGACCCTGATTGCCTTGGCTGCTGTTGCAGCAACCGGCGCAGCTTTCGCACAATCCTCCGTGACCCTGAGCGGTGCACTTGATTACGGCTACCAGTCGACCAAAGCCGGCGCTACTGGCGTGACCACCAAAGGTATGGGCGTTGACACCTCCGAGATCTACGTTTCCATGACGGAAGACCTGGGCGGTGGCTTGAAGCTGAACGCACGTGCTGGTATTGAAGGTTTGAACCGCACCCAAGGGTTCGTGGACGGCCTGAACCACACCATCGGTTTGACCGGTGGTTTCGGCACGATCTACGGTGGCGCTATTGAAATTGGTAGCGGCATCCGAGGTCTGGCCCAGGCTGGCGCTCCTGTGAACAACATGGAAGGCGAAATCCTCGGTTCCGCTGTTGACAGCGACATCCTGAAGTACAGCTCGCCCAACATCAGCGGTTTCGTGTTCAGCGGTTCTTTGACCGAAGGCAACGTTGGCGTGAACTTGGCCAATGGCTTCGGCAAAGGTCTGTCCGCCGGCAACAGCCGTGCGCTGACGGTGGGTGCTGACTACGCAGCCGGTCCGATCAAAGCCAAGCTGGACTACACCAGCTGGAAAAACAACGCCGCCAACGATGACCGTTTCCGCGTTGCTGGTCAGTACGACCTGGGCGTGGCCAAGATCGGTGCTGGCTTTGAAAGCGCCGATCTGGTCGCTGGTGGCAAGAACAAGTACACCATGCTGGGTGTGAGCGCTCCTCTGGGTGCCGTGACCGTCGGTGCCGTGTGGGTCAAGAACGATAACGCTGGCGCAAAGCGCGTCGGCTACAGCGTGGGCGCCAGCTACGACCTGAGCAAGCGCACCAGCGTGAGCTCCAGCTACAGCTCGTGGGAAGCCACGGCCAATGCTGCCAGCAAGGACAACAAGTTCAAAGTGCAACTGTCGCACTCGTTCTAATTTTCAAGCCGGCGCAAGCCGGTTGAGAGTTTGAATCAAACCCGCCGTGGCAACACGGCGGGTTTTTTTGTTTTTC
>NZ_JBFJMY010000591.1:0-2214 GCF_041633695.1 Hydrogenophaga sp. | reverse complement strand
GCCACCCTCGCCCGCCACCGCCACCCAGCCCGCCGCCACCGGATTCATGCCCACCACGCGGGGGTGGTGGGCCGCCAGCGCGCGCAGCATGGCGGCCGAGGCCCAGGTTTTGCCCACACCGGTGTCGGTGCCGACCACAAAACAGGCTTTCATCAGCGGCCCTCTTCGGCCAGTGTCGCCAGCAAGGCGCTGTGCGCTTGCTGTGCCAGCCATTGCTCGGCCTCTTCGCCCAGCAGATACGGTGGCATGGTGTACAAGGTACGGCCTATGGGCCGCAGCAACAAGCCGCGCGCCATGGCGTGGTGGTGGTAGCGGTTGGAAAAGTCGGGCAGCGTGGTTTCTATGTCCCAGGCCCAGATCATGCCCAGGCGCCGCGCGTGCCGCACCCGTGGGTGCTGCGTCAACGGCGCAAAGGCGGCGTCCAGCCGGTCGGCCAGACGGGCGTTGTCGGCCAGCACGTCGGTCTGCTCGAACAATTCCAACGTGGCCACGGCGGCACGGCAGGCCAACGGGTTGCCGGTGTAGGAGTGCGAATGCAGAAAGCCACGCTCCACCGCATCGTCGTAAAACGCGGCGTAGACCGCGTCGGTGGTGAGCACGGCGGACAGTGGCAAGGTGCCACCGGTCAGCCCTTTGGACAAGCAAATGAAATCGGGCCGGATGCCGGCTTGCTGGTGGGCGAACAGCGTGCCGGTGCGGCCAAAGCCGGTGGCGATTTCGTCCACCACCAGGTGCACGTCATAGCGGTCGCACAGCGCACGGGCGCGGCGCAGGTATTCGGCGTCGTGCATGGCCATGCCAGTGGCGCACTGCACCAGGGGTTCCAGGATCAGGGCGGCGGTTTGCGCATGGTGTTCGGCCAGCCAGTGCTCCAGCGCCTGCGCGCAACGCAGGGCCAGCTCGCGCGCGCTCTCACCGGGCAACGCGGCGCGGGCGTCTGGGCTGGGCACGGTGGCGGCCAGCCGGGTCAGCGGCGCGTAGGCGGCGCGGAAGATCGCGATATCGGTCACCGCCAACGCGCCCACGGTTTCGCCGTGGTAGCCCCCGGCCAGGCCAACGAAGCGGTTTTTCTCGGGCCGACCGGTGTTGCGCCAGTAGTGGGCGCTCATCTTGAGCGCGATTTCGGTGGCGGCCGCGCCGTCGCTGCCGTAGAAGGCGTGGCCCAGCCCGGTGAGCCGGGCCAGGCGCTCGGAGAGCTCCACCACCGGCGCGTGCGTGAACCCAGCCAGCATCACGTGGTCCAGCCGGGCCAGCTGGTCCACCAGCGCGGCCTGGATGTGCGGGTGGCTGTGGCCAAACAGGTTCACCCACCAGGAACTGATGCCGTCCAGATAACGCTGACCGTCTTCACCGTACAACCAGGGCCCTTGCGCGCGCGCGATCGCCACCGGTGGCACCGCCTCGTGGCGCTTCATTTGCGTGCACGGATGCCAGACGTGCGCCAGGCTGCGCTCGACCAGTCCGCTCGGCATGGTAGCGCTCAAACGCCTTGCACCGGCACGGCGTGGCGCAATTCGGTCTGCTTGTTGTGCGCGTCGACGAACACCAGCTGCGGCTGGTGCGCGGCCACCTGGTCGTCGTGCACCTGGGCAAAGGCCGCGATGATGATGAGGTCGCCCGCCGAGGCGCGGCGCGCCGCCGAACCGTTGACGGAAATCATGCCGCTGCCGCGTTGGCCCTGGATGGCATAGGTGACGAAGCGCTCGCCGTTGTTGATGTTCCAGATGTGGATTTGTTCGTTTTCCGCGATGTTCGCGGCGTCCAGCAAGTCTTGGTCGATGGCGCAGGAGCCTTCGTAATGCAGCTCACACTGGGTCACGGCAACGCGGTGGATTTTGGATTTCAGCAAGGTACGGAACACGGAACACTCCACAAGGCTTGGGCGTTATTGCAATTTTGAATTATAAATTACGGAAGGGTGAAAACCCTATCCTGGCGGCATTGTCGGGCATGCGACACCCGGTCGCTGGCGATGCCGCGCCCAGCGATCCCGTGTCGCCCATGGTCTTGCTCCGGTCCAGCGCCCGTCTTAGGGCCTGTTCACACTATATTTCCAAGTGCGAAAGGGGTGAAAACAGCGCCAATCTAGGCGCGCGACGACGGCCAGACGGGCTGTCTGGCCTAGGAGCCTGCGCGGCAGAAGAAGCGTCGGCTGCAAATCGCCCGCAGCGGTCCATTTTTTACCGTCTTTTTGCCCCATAGCCGGGCTATGGG
>NZ_JBFJMY010000590.1:0-2215 GCF_041633695.1 Hydrogenophaga sp. | reverse complement strand
GTACCAGGACACCAACCAAAGCCAATACCGCATCACCAAAGCGCTGGCGGCGGGGCATCGCAACCTGTGCGTGGTGGGCGACGACGACCAGTCGATTTACGGTTGGCGCGGCGCCGAAGTGGCGCACATCCTGCGCTTCACCCGCGACTGGCCGGACGCCCAAGTGGTGCGGCTCGAACAGAATTATCGCTCGACCGCCGAAATCCTCGACATGGCCAACCGGCTGATCGCGTTCAACAAGCTGCGGCATCCCAAGCGGCTGTTGGCCGCGCGGCCCGGCGGGCAAAAGCCGCGGGTCGAGCAGTTCCAGGACGAAACGCAGGAGGCCCGCGGCGTGGTGGCCGACGTCGCGCGTCAATTGAGCAAGCCCGGCTTCGAGCCCCGCGACTTCGCCATCCTGTTCCGCACCAACGAACAGCCGCGGGCCTTCGAAACCGAGCTCCGTGCGGCCGGACTGCCCTACGTGCTGATCGGCGGCATGTCGTTCTTCGACCGCCGCGAGGTGCGCGACGTGCTGGCCTACCTACAGGTGCTCGACGCCCCCAACGACGAAGTCGCCTTGCGGCGGATCGTCAACACGCCGCCGCGCGGCATTTCGACGAGCGTCGTCGAGCGGCTGACGGCCGCCGCCGTGGCGCAGGGCGCCAGCGTGTGGGACGTCATGCAGCAGGCCCCGCAGTTGTCGGCGCTGCCCGAAAACGCCGGCCAGGCCGTGCTGCGGCTGACCCGGCTGGTCGCCGGTTTTCGCCGGCGACTGGCCAACAAAACCTCGCTGGTAAAACTGGCCCGCAACCTGCTCGCCCAAATCGATTACGAAGCGGAACTGATGGTGATCATTGGCGAGGGTGGCAAGAACATCCGCCGCGCCGATGCCATGCGCCACGTCTGGGGTTACACGGTGGTCAACGACGTCACGGCACGCGACGTTCAGATGCGCCACCAACAATGGGACATGGGCAAATCGTTTGATACCTTTTGCCCGACCGGCCCATGGGCCGTGACCGCTGATGAGTTGGACGGCACAAAGACCCGCGTGCGCTGCTGGGTGAACGGAGAGTTGCGGCAGGACGGCCCGACCGAAAACATGATCTTCGACATTCCGACGTTGATCGAAACCATTTCGCGCGGCATCACCCTTTTCCCCGGTGACATGATCGCCACCGGAACGCCTGCGGGCGTGGGCATGGGCATGAAGCCCCCGCGCTACCTGAAGTCTGGAGACGTGGTTCGCGTCGAAATCGATGGTCTTGGCGCTATCGAAAACAAGTTTGTATGAGCGCCGCGATGACCACACATTACATCGCGGGTGTCGCCGTTGAAGTCGAAGGAGATGGTTCGCCCATTGTCTGCGTGCACGGCCTGGGCGGCACGAGCAACACCTGGACGCCCGTTTTGCGGGCGATGCGGCGGCATCAAATCGTTCGCATCGATTTGCCGGGTAGCGGCCGATCGGGCAGCGCCACCGACGGGCTGAGCATCGACAGCATGGTGGCTGCGGTGGCTGCGGTTTGCCAACACCTGGGCATTGCCGGAGCGCATTTCGTTGGGCACTCCATGGGCACCATCGTTTGCCAGCATCTGGCCGTGCAGCAGCCCTCTTTGGTGAAATCACTGGCGCTCTTCGGCCCCTTGGCTTGTCCGCCCGATGCCGCGCGACCGAACATCTTGGCACGCGCCGAGAAAGCCCGGTCCGGCGGGACCGTGGCCATGCAGGAGATTGCCGACGCCATCGTGCAAGGGTCGACCTCTGTGTCCACGCGCGACGTCTTGCCTGTGGCCGCAGCATTGGTTCGCGAGAGCCTGATGCGGCAAGACCCGCAAGGCTATGCGCGCTCTTGTGCCGCTCTGGCGGCCGCGCAATCTGCAGCTCTGGAAGACATCACCGTACCGGTCTTGCTGGTCACGGGCGATGAGGACGGCGTCGCCCCGCCAGGCGCTGTGCGAGAGATGGCCAGACGCCTGCCCAACGCCCGTGTGGAGGTTTTCAACCGCTGCGGCCATTGGACCACCTTTGAGCGACCCATCGAGTGTGCGCAACAACTGGAAGCATTCCTGGCGCGCGCTTGAGCGGAAGAAATGGCGTTGAACAGACGCAAGCAAGAAATCTTTTGGAGACAAGACATGGCCGACATTCTCATCACCAACGCCCGCGTGTTCGACGGCAGCGGTGCTCAGCCGTTCAGCGGCGAAGTACGGATCCAGGGCAATCGCATCG
>NZ_JBFJMY010000589.1:0-2220 GCF_041633695.1 Hydrogenophaga sp. | reverse complement strand
TGGGTGGCATGACGCGCTCCAAAAGGTAGTCAAACTTGACTACCTTGGTAGTTTACACAGAACAAATTGCTCGCGGCCACCACATTCCGCGGCTCCCGCCGTGCAAGCTCGCCAAGCGGGTACCCAAGAAAATCCGGGTGGATTGGCCACTTTGTCATGGCGATGACTCCTGCAAGCTTGCAAGCCATAGCGCACCCTGCTGCCAATCCCCCAAGCCCGTTTCCGCGTTGATGTGCCCCGCTTCACCCAGTTCCAGCAAGCGCGAATCCCAGGCCGCCGCAAAACCCTGCGAGCGCTCAAGCGGGCAATAGGGATCATTGGAGCTCACCACCAAAACGCTGGGAAACGGTAGCTTGCCCAGCGGGATCGGAGCCCAACTGGGCAATATCGTGCGCAGGTCTTCGCGTTCGGTGTCGGGCGGGGCGACCAACAAGGCCGCCTTGACCCGGTGGGTGTTCTGGGAGTGCGCCGCCCAGGCCACGGCCAACTGGCAGCCCAGGCTGTGTGCCACCAGCACGGCGGGTTGATCGCAACCCAGCAGCACTTCTTCCAGCCGGGCCAGCCAATCACCGCGGCGGGGGTGCATCCAGTCGTGCTGCTCCACCCGACGGTAACCGTACAAGGCCTCCCAGCGGCTTTGCCAATGGTCTGGCCCGCTGTTTTGCCAGCCGGGCAACAACAAGATGTTTTCGGGTTTCATCAGACCGGGGTTTCACGTGGAACCGCCACACCGGCCTTGACCCGCTCGACCATTTCGGCCGCAAACGCCACAAAGGCCTGGCTGCCTTTGGCCGACGGATCGAACACCACGCCGGGCAGACCGTAGCTGGGCGCTTCGGCCAGGCGCACGTTGCGCGGGATCACGGTGTCGAACACCTTGTCGCCAAAGTGGGCCTTGAGCTGGTCGCTCACCTGCTGCTGCAAGGTGATGCGCGGGTCGAACATCACGCGCAGCAAACCGATGATTTGCAGGTCTTTGTTGAGGTTGGCATGCACCTGCTTGATGGTGTTGACCAGATCGGTCAGGCCTTCCAGGGCGAAGTATTCGCACTGCATGGGAACGATCACGCCGTGTGCCGAACACAGGCCGTTGAGTGTGAGCATGCTCAGGCTGGGCGGGCAGTCGATGAGCACGAAATCGTAGTCGGCATCCACCGCGGCCAAGGCCAGTTTCAGGCGCCTTTCGCGCCGCTCCAGATCGACCAGCTCGACCTCGGCACCGGCCAGTTCGCGGTTGGCGCCCAGCACGTGGTAGCCGCACTTCTCCGACAGCACCGCCGCTTCTTGTACCGTGGCTTCTTCCAACAAGACGTCGTAGATCGACAAGGCCATGCTGCGCTTGTCCACCCCCGAGCCCATGGTGGCGTTGCCTTGGGGGTCGAGATCCACCAACAGCACCCGCTGCCCCACGATGGCCAAGCCCGCCGCCAGATTGACGGCGGTGGTGGTTTTGCCCACCCCGCCCTTTTGGTTGGCCACGCAGAAAATTTTCGCCATGGGAGTTGCCGTTGGTTAGGAGAATTTATTTGGAAATGGCCAGCTTCACGCCAAAGCCGATCAGGAACACACCCGCCAGTTTTTCCAGCAGGCGGCCGATACGGGGGTTGGCGCGCATGCGCTCGGCCAGAAAATGCGTCAGCAATGTGGCACCCAGGCCATACACAAAGGTCAGCCCGGCCACGGTGGCGGCCATCACGGCGAAGGTCAGCAAGCCCCGGTGCTGGGCCGGGTCTACGAACAAGGGGAAGAAGGCCATGTAGAACACAATCGCCTTGGGGTTGAGCAAGGTGATGGCGAACGACTGCCGAAAGTATTGGCGCGGCTCGATCTTGATCACCGGTTGGCTGCCGGGTTGGGCCGTGAGCATGCGAAAACCCAGCCAGGCCAGATAGGCGGCACCCAGCCATTGCACGGCGGCAAAGGCAGCGGGGTAAGCGGTCAGCAGCGTGGCCACACCGGCCACCGCCATCCACATCAAGACCTGATCGCCAGCGATCACACCCACGGTGGCGGCCATGCCCCCGCGCATGCCGCCTTTGCTGGTGGAGGTGATCAGCGCCAGATTGCCGGGCCCAGGGATGAGCAAAAACAAGACAATGGCGGCCACGAACGAACCGTAATCTGCGACGCCGAGCATGTGAAATCCCTCCGTGTGAAGGGTGGAGTTTACGTGACGATGGCGCGGGCCAAGGCGCAGCGGCGAACGGAGCCGAACTCAGT
>NZ_JBFJMY010000588.1:0-2221 GCF_041633695.1 Hydrogenophaga sp. | reverse complement strand
GGGTTGCGCGCGTGCAGGTGCACGATGGCAGCACCCGCTTCGGCCGCGCCAATGGCGGCTTCAGCGATCTCCTCGGCGCTCACCGGCAGGTGCGGCGACATGGAGGGCGTGTGGATCGAGCCGGTGACGGCGCAGGTGATGATGACTTTGTGCTGGGGCATGGTGGGTCAGGACGCGAGCCCGAGAGGTTCTGGGACGATGGTGTTTTCGATGTGGCCAATGCCTTCCACTTCGACCCGCACCACGTCGCCAACTTTCAGGAAACAAGGCGGCACCATGCCCACGCCCACGCCCGAAGGCGTGCCGGTGGCCAGCACATCGCCGGGCTCCAGCGTCATCACGGTGGAGAGGTGGGCGATTTGCTCGTAGATGTTGTAGAGCATGTCGGCGGTGTTGCTGTCTTGCCGGACCTCGCCGTTGACCAGTGTGCGCAGGCGCAGTGCGTGCGGATCGGGAACCTCGTCATCGGTCACGATCCAAGGCCCGATCGGGCCGTGCGTGTTGAACGACTTGCCCAGCGTCATGGTCTGCGAGCGGCTCTGCCAGTCGCGCACAGACACGTCGTTGCAGACCACATAGCCGGCGATCACGGCACGTGCCTGCTCCACGCTCACGTGGCGGCAGCGCTGGCCGATGACCACGCCCAGCTCGGCTTCGTAGTCCAGCTTGTCCGACACCTTGGGCAGGTGCACCGGCGCATAGGGCGGGTGCACACAAGAGACCTGCTTGTTGAACCACAGTTGGGTCTCGGGCGGCTTCACGCCCAGGCGAATGGCTTCCTCCACGTGCTTGCGGTAGTTCAAGCCGATGGCCAGGTATTTCGAAGGGTTCGGGATCGGCGCTTGCAATTCCACATCGGCCAACGGGTAGCAAGAGCCAGCCACCACGGCGCGGGCACGTTCCAGCAAAGCCGGGCCGCCTTGCAGCAATTCCAGCATGGTGTTGGGTAGAGCGGCGTCGCTCGCGGGCAGGTCGATCACGGCGTTGCCGATGACTTTGCCGATGGAGGTGCGGCCTCGGCAGGTGAAGGTGACGAGTTTCATGAAAAGCTCCCAGGTAAAAAAAGAAGATGGTCAAGCGGGGGTGCTGCTCAACCCTGGAAAGTCGGTCGGATGCGGAAGTCCTGGATGCGCCAGTGGCCGCTCTGCCGCACGAAGCCAACGAAATAGTCGGCCACGGCGGTCGCCGCGACTTGGACGGGCAACGGGTGCCCTTCTTCGTTGGCGGATTGGAAGAACTGCAGGTAGCAGCTGCCTTCGGCGGCGTCGTGGCCTTGGGGGTGCACGCGGATGTTGGTGCACAGATGGCGCGTGACCGCGTGCGCGGGACGCGCCTCAAGGAAGTTGCGGATCTCGTCGATGCCGCGCATGACCAGGCCCGCGCGGTCGAGCGTGGCGTCTTCTGTGAAGAGCTTGAGCACTTGCGGGTAGTCCTTCCGGTCCAGGCTGTTGGCGAAGTCGACGATGAGACGGCTGCAGGCCGATTCGGTGTCGGCCTGGTCCGCGGTGGGGGTTGGGTTCATGGGCTCAGTTCTGGGTCAGCTTGGTCGCAAAGGCGGCAAAGCGGTTGATGTAGGCCTGCAGGAACTGGCGGGTCGAATCGTCCGTCACCGAACCGTCCTCTGCGATGAGGCCGGGCTTGAACGTGACATAACACTCGCCGCCAAGCACCGCCGCGCTGAGCGCGCCCAGCACCTGGCGCAGGTGCAGCTGGGCGGCTGCGGTGCCGATCGCGCCGGGGGTGGTGCCCGCCATCGCAACCGGCTTGTCGCGCCAGACGTTCTTGTCCATCGGCTTGGACCCCCAGTCGATGGCGTTCTTGAGCACCGCCGGCAGCGAGCGGTTGAATTCCGGTGTCACGATCAGCATGCCGTCCATGCCGGCGCAGGCGGCGGTGAAGCGGTTCACCGCGTCCGGGCGGTTCGCTTCGAGGTCGCCGTTGTACATGGGCAGCTCGTCCAGCGCGATCGGGTGGAAGGAGAGCGCAGGTGGTGCGAGCTTGACCAGCGCGTCGGCCAGTCGCTGGTTGATGGATTCGCGGCGCAGGCTGCCGACCAGCAGGCCAATCTTGCAGGTACTCATGTGTGATCCTTTTTAAGGTTGGGGTGGAGAAGAAGACGGAGGAGGAGAAGGGGTGGGCGCCGGGGCAGGTTCGCCGTCGCCGAGGCCCAGGTAGGCGCGCTGGATGGCCGGGCTTTGCAGCAGCTCGCTGGCCGAGCCTT